>NZ_JAVLSB010000063.1:0-37170 GCF_031583775.1 Pseudomonas rhizozeae | reverse complement strand
TCGGAGGGGTCGGAGGGGTCCGCAATAATTGCGTACCCCATCAGGCCGAGTGTCAGCTCGCCGCGCTCTTGATCCTGCTTTTGATCTGGCTTTTGATCCACCCGCCCCGTCGGAAGGCTGAGTGGAGGCGTTCATCCGGGGATTGGCGCGCAGCGCCGTTCGACGCAGTCGAACTCATCGCATGTAGGTGCCAGCGAAGCCAACCGGAGGGCGATGCCCCCGGATGAATGCCGGAGCGAAGGAACCCCGAGCCTCAGCGAGGGGCCGTACGTCAGGGGCAGCCTTTTGGGGGACCTTTTTGGCGTTTGAAAAAGGTGCCTCGCCGTAAGGGCGAAACCATAAGCAGCCATCACCGCAGCAACGGATATGTACACCCTAAAAACCCCATCGCCAGCCACAAAGCCTTCGCGAGCAGGCTCACTCCCACAGATGTTCCGCTTAGGATGCAAAACAAAAGTGGGAGCGAGCCTGCTCGCGAAAGGGCCATCAGCCTCAACACCTCAGTTGGCTGATTCACCCATCCACAAACAGACCCACTCCCACACATTGCCAACCGCGCCGTCGCTTAGAAGTCAGTCGACACCGACACTTCCCGCCAAGTGGCCAATTCTTCAGCCACAAACACGTTCTTCGCTTCAATCGCCGCCACGCAGTCACTGCCCAGCGGCAAGCGCAGTGGCGCGTGTTCGGCTTCGACCAGGGTGACCATGGCTGTTGCCAGTTTGTCCGGGTCGCCAGGCTGGTTCAGGGTCACGGCTTTGGCGATCTTGCGCACTTCGCCGGCGGTGCTGTCGTAATCGGCGATGGTCGCCGGGGATTCCACCAGCGAGTTGCCTTCCAGGAATTCAGTGCGGAAGTAGCCTGGCTCAACCACCGTGACTTTGATGCCGATCGGCGCCAGTTCGGCGTGCAGCGCTTCGCTCAGGCCTTCAACGGCGAATTTGGTCGAGCAGTACACGCCGAAGCCTGGGCCCGATGCGTAGCCGCCCACCGACGACAGGTTGATCACATGCCCGCTGCGCGCCGAGCGCATGAACGGCAGCACCGCCCGAGTGATGTTCAGCAAGCCGAAGACGTTGGTTTCGTACAAGCGGCGCACTTCATCGGCGCTGGCTTCTTCCACCGCGCCGAGCAGACCGAAACCGGCGTTGTTGACCAGGACGTCGATGCGCCCGAAGTGGTCAATGGCGGCCTGGGCCACGGCCTTGCTCTGGGCTTCGTTGGTGACGTCGAGGGCCACGGCCAGCAGGCCCGGCACGTCGCCGAAACGCTGTGTGACGGTGCTGGCGTCACGGGCAGTGGCGACCACGGCGTCGCCGTTGGCCAGTGCCGCGGCGGCAATTTTGGCACCGATACCACGGGAAGCACCGGTGATCATCCAGACGCGTTTAAAGCTGTTTGCAGTAGTCATGTCGATTTACCTTGTGAGCGTGAGTGAGGATTTGTGTGAAGCGATGGACACAAGGTACGCAGAATGATTGATAGGAAAAACGCCCTCGTGATACAAGCACTATGAATCCCAACTTCATAATGGCTACGCGATGAACGACGATCCGTTTAATGGCCTCACCGAATTTCTCGCCGTGGCCGAGCACAAGAGTTTCACCCTCGCCGCCACGCGCCTGGCGGTCACTCCTACCGCCGTCAGCCACGCTATCAAATTGCTCGAGCGCCGCACCGGCGTTCTGCTGTTCCAGCGCACCACTCGCCGCGTGGCGTTGACCGAGGCCGGCGCCGCGCTCTTCGCCCGCCTGCGCCCGGCGGCCAGTGAAATCGACGATGCCTTGCTCGAACTTAATGGTTTCCGCGATCAACCCATCGGCACCCTGCGCCTGACGGCGCCGAGGTTGTCCGGGGCGTTGTTGCTGGAGCCGTTGATTCCGCTGTTTCGCCAAGCGTATCCGCAAGTGAAGCTAGATATCTCGCTGGACGACAGCACTGTCGATCTCACCGCCGCCGGGCTCGATGCCGGCATTCGTCTGGGGGAATCGATCGAGAAAGACATGATCGCCGTGCGCCTGACTGCCGATCTGCAATGGTCGGTTGTGGGCTCGCCGGCGTACTTCGCCAGCGCCGGCAAACCCAAGCGCCCGGAAGACCTGACCAGCCATCAGTGCCTGGGTTTCCGCTTCCCCACCGCTGGCAGTCCGCATCGTTGGGAATTCCGCCGCGATGGCCGGGATTTCACCGTAGGTATCGACGCCAGCCTGACCGTCAACGATCGTAGTTTTATGCTGGCCGCCGCCCGCAATGGCCTCGGCCTGGCCTACGCCTGTGATCTGGAGATCGTCGATGACCTGGCCAGCGGTCGCCTTGAACGGGTGTTGCAGCCGTACATTCCGTTGATGTCAGGATTCTACCTGTACTTTCCCAGCCGCACCCAGACCCAACCCAAACTGCGCGCCTTTATCGACTTGGCCACCCGCTGGATCGCCAGCCAGGGCGGCTTACGCCGTGATTGAGCATCAGCGTCGCGGACCCAGCAACCAACCGGCGTAACGGCCGACAAACAAGGCGAAAGCCAGACACCAGAGGGTGGCCGACACACCGAGACCGAGCGCCGAGATCGGCACCAGCAGCACCCGGCTTAGCGCCGCCAGAACGATCAGGCCAAAGGCGATGACCACGGTTTTCGACGGCGTGAGCGGCCGCCCGGTGTGCCCGAGACTGACCCGAGCGATCATCGCCAGAATCAAGCCGCCGACGCCGCCCACTGCCAGCGCATGGGTGGCCAGGCTTTGCTGAGCGATCCAGCCGGCATGCCACAACGCCATCGCCGCAGCGGCTACCAGCAACCAGGCGTAAGCCACATACAGTGACCACAACAGCGGCACTCGCCACAGGTCTTTGTCGTGCCAGCGCCACAACCGCACAAGGTGCAGGCCACTGATTAGCAGGTACAACGCCGCCAGCCAGACGCGCGGTTGATCATTACCGCCAGCGGCGACGCACAGCGCCACCAGCATCGAAGCCACTAATAGCGTTTGGGTCTGTCGCGGATAACTCTGGCTGGCCGCCGGGCGATTCAAACCACGCTGGATAAAAAACGGAATCACCCGCCCGCCTATCACGCTCATCAGCGCCGCAATCAGCCACAGCGCTGCCAGCACGCCGCGCCGTTGCAGGCCGACGTCATCGCTGGCCATGCCGGCCAACGTCAGCCACTGGCACACCGTCAACAGCGCCAATACCAACAGAATCGGATAGTTCTCACGCTTGCCGGCGGCGATCAGATCGCACCCGAGCAGCACCGCCAACAGCGGCAGGAACGGAGCCTGCATCAGCAGCAACCCGGTCGGGCCAAGCGGCAGCCACCACGCCAGTCGCCCCACCAGCCACACCGCGAACAGGCCGATCAGCGACCAACCGCGCACGCCGGGCCGTCCGGTCCAGTTGGGGACGGCGGTGAGGAGGAACCCAGCAACCACCGCACCGGCGAAGCCGAAAGGCATTTCATGCCGATGCCAGGCGAGCATGCCGCCCAAGGGTTGCGCGCCGGGCAAGCGGCCGTACAGCCACAGCGCCCAGATCGCTACCGCCAGCGCGGCGAACCCGGCTCCCGCCAGAAAGAACGGCCGGAAGCCCAGGCTCCACAGCGGCGCGGCCCCGAGGTTGCGCATCTCAAGCCACCACGGCCACGGTTTTTTTGCTCAGGCGGTGCTGCGACAGCAGGCGCATCACGTAGCCGATCTTCAGCAAGGTCGGGCCGACGATGGTCATAGCGTGCATCAATACCTGCACCGACAGTGCCAGGTGTCCTTGATAGAAGTAAGCGCCGTAGATACCCAGCAGCAGCATGGCCAGGCCAACTTCGAGGACTTTGCTCGACAGGTGCAGAACAGTCAGCGGATTGTTGAAGAAATTGAACATTTTTTCGTACTCCTGAAGCTGATGATTGTGTGCTTAGGTCATATCAATCCCCGTGCCAACTATAAAAGCCCTACATTTCAATTAATTAACGCATCCAAAGTCAAAATGACTCTCTGTCAGGAAGAGTCGTAATGACTGCATCGAAGTCTTTACGACTCGCATTCGAGAAAACCTGCACTCATCCGTCGATCTGCAGCCACGCCGGACGACTACAGGCTGACTACGCTGAACTATCAGCGCGATTAACCTGTAGAGGACAAACGCCATGGCACAGTTGCAGAAGATCTCGCCCTGCCTGTGGTTCGACGACCAGGCCGAAGACGCCGCGAAGTTTTATTGCTCGGTCTTCAACAACTCGCGAATCACCCAGACCACTTACTACGGCCACGCCGGTTTTGAATTTCACGGCCGCCCGGAAGGCTCAGTGATGACGGTCAGTTTCGAACTCGACGGCCACAGCTTCACCGGCCTCAACGGCGGACCAATCTTCAAGTTCACGGAAGCGGTTTCGTTCCAGATCAACTGCGACACCCAGGAGGAAGTCGATTACTTCTGGAACGCCTTGTCGGCGGTGCCGCAGGCCGAGCAATGCGGCTGGGTCAAGGACCGGTTCGACTTGTCTTGGCAGATCGTGCCGGTGGCGCTGTTCGACATGCTCGCGGACCCGGACACAAAGAAATCCCAACGGGCGATGGAAGCCATGCTGCAGATGAAAAAACTCGACATCGCCACCTTGCAGCGAGCCTTCGCCGGCGACCGCTAAAACACCGGGCCGCGGGTTATGGAAGCGGCCAGAGTAGGCGCGCCAGAGCAACTGTATGGAACAAACTGCCCCGCATCTGTCGCTTGCGGCGCGGGCGTTCCCGGCCTATGGTCCAAGGCATTGATGGCCTGCGATTGACGCAGGATTCTGTCCACCCCAACGCTGTGCCTGCAGCCAGGTGAACACATGCCTAAAGACTCACGCCCTGCCGTACTCGAACTGATTGGCAACACGCCATTGGTGCGCGTCAGCCGGTTTGATACCGGCCCATGCACGTTGTTTCTCAAGCTTGAATCACAGAACCCCGGCGGTTCGATCAAGGACCGCATCGGTCTGGCGATGATCGACGCCGCCGAGCGCGATGGCCGCCTCAAACCCGGTGGCACCATCGTCGAAGCCACCGCCGGCAACACCGGCCTGGGCCTGGCGCTGGTCGGCCGGGCCAAGGGTTATCGGGTGGTGTTGGTGGTCCCGGACAAGATGTCCACCGAGAAAGTCTTGCACCTCAAGGCCATGGGCGCCGAAGTGCACATCACCCGTTCCGATGTCGGCAAAGGCCACCCCGAGTATTACCAGGACGTGGCCGCGCGGCTGGCCAAGGACATTCCCGACGCGTTCTTCGCCGACCAGTTCAACAATCCGGCCAACCCGCTGGCCCACGAATCCAGCACCGCACCGGAAATCTGGGCGCAGACCCAGCACGACGTCGACGCGATTGTGGTCGGTGTCGGCTCGGCCGGCACCCTGACCGGGCTGACCCGCTTCTTCAAACGTGTGCAACCCGATCTTGAGATGGTACTGGCCGATCCGGTCGGTTCGGTGATGGCCGAATACAGCCGCAGCGGCACCCTCGGCACGGCGGGTTCATGGGCGGTGGAAGGTATTGGCGAGGACTTCATTCCGTCGATCGCCGACCTCTCCAGCGTGCGCCAGGCTTATTCGATCAGCGACGAAGAAAGCTTCGATCACGCCCGCCAGTTGTTGCGCGCCGAAGGCATTCTCGGCGGCTCATCGACCGGCACACTGCTGGCGGCGGCGCTGCGTTACTGCCGCGAACAAACCGAGCCGAAGCGCGTGGTGACGTTCGTCTGCGATACCGGCACCCGCTACCTGTCGAAGGTCTACAACGATCAGTGGATGAACGACCAGGGCCTATTGCAGGTCAAGCGCTACGGCGACTTGCGTGACCTGATCTCACGGCGCTTCGAGGACGGCCGGGTCATCAGCGTCGCCCCTGACGACACCCTGCTCACCGCGTTCCAGCGCATGCGCCTGGCGGACGTCTCGCAACTGCCGGTGCTGGTGGACGGCCAGCAACTGGTCGGGGTGATCGACGAGTCCGACATCCTGCTCGACGTGCATGGCGATGCCTCACACTTCCGCCAAACCGTCGCCAGCGCGATGACCGGCAAACTGCAAACCTTGCCACCCGACGCCAGCCTGGCGGCCCTGCAAGCCGAACTGGATCGCGGGCTGGTGGCGATCATCGCCGACGCCTCGGGCTTCCATGGCCTGATCACCCGCGTCGACATGCTCAATCACTTACGGAGATCCCTTGCATGAGTCAGCACGATGAAACCGGCGCACCCCGCGCGTTCGCTACCCGCGTGATCCATGCGGGGCAGACGCCGGACCCGACCACCGGGGCGCTGATGCCGCCGATCTATGCCAACTCCACCTACTTGCAGCAAAGCCCAGGCGTGCACAAGGGCTTCGACTACGGGCGCTCGCACAACCCGACGCGCTTCGCCCTCGAACGCTGCGTCGCCGACCTGGAAAGCGGCACCCAGGCTTTCGCGTTCGCCTCCGGGCTGGCGGCGATCTCCACCGTGCTCGAACTGCTCGATGCCGGCGCGCACATCGTTTCCGGCAACGACTTGTACGGCGGCACTTTCCGCCTGTTCGACAAAGTGCGCAAACGCAGCGCCGGGCATCGATTCAGTTTCGTCGACCTCAGCGATTTGTCGGCCTTCGAAGCCGCGCTGCAACCGGACACGCGCATGGTCTGGGTCGAGACCCCGAGCAACCCGCTGCTGAGCCTCACGGACCTGAGCGCCATCGCCCGCCTATGCCACGACCGCGACATTATCTGCGTGGCCGACAACACCTTCGCCAGCCCTTGGATTCAGCGGCCGCTGGAACTGGGCTTCGACATCGTCCTGCACTCGACTACCAAATACCTCAATGGCCACTCCGACGTGATCGGCGGCATCGCGGTGGTCGGGCAAAACCCAGACCTGGCGGAGCGCCTGGGCTTCCTGCAGAACTCGATCGGCGCTATTGCCGGGCCGTTCGACGCTTTCCTCACCCTGCGCGGGGTGAAAACCTTGGCGCTGCGCATGGAGCGTCACTGCAGCAACGCGCTGGACCTGGCGCATTGGCTGGAGCAGCAGCCGCAAGTGGCGCGGGTTTATTACCCCGGCCTGCCCTCGCACCCACAGCACGAATTGGCGCGGCGGCAAATGCGTGGCTTCGGCGGGATGATCTCCGTGGACCTCAACACTGACCTGGCGGGTTCGCGACGCTTCCTGGAAGCGGTGAACATCTTCGCCCTCGCGGAAAGCCTGGGCGGCGTGGAAAGCCTGATCGAGCACCCGGCGATCATGACCCACGCGACGATTCCGGTGGAAACCCGCGCGAAATTGGGCATTGGCGATGCGCTGGTGCGCTTGTCGGTGGGGGTCGAGGACGTTGAAGACTTGCGCGCCGACCTGGCGCAGGCGCTGGCGCAGATCTAGCGCATCAGACACAGAGGAGACCTAGCATGCAGCGGTTCACCGGCGGATGCCTGTGCGGCGATGTGCGCTTCGAGGCCAGCGGCCAGCCGAACCGGGTTGGCATCTGTCATTGCCTGGACTGCCGCAAACATCACGGCGCGCTGTTTTATGCGGCGGCGATGTTTCCGGCAGCCGCTGTTTCCATTCAGGGCGAAACCCACGCGTACGCCGGGCGCTGTTTCTGCCCCCGCTGCGGTGGGTCGGTGTTCGCCCGTTCCGATGATGAAATCGAAGTCAACCTGGGCGCCCTAGACGCCCCGGACCAACTGACCCCGACCTACGAATGCTGGACGGTGCGGCGCGAAGCCTGGCTGCCGGACTTCCCGCTCAAGCGCCACTACCCGCGCGACCGCAACCGCGAAAGCCGCACCGAGAACTAACCCCGGCGCCATCGGGCAGCGCACGGGTGCCGCTCGCGCATTTCGCCGCTACAATGCCGGCCTCGACCGTGACAAGCCTGAACATAAGAATATGTCCCTACCCAAGCATCACCTGGAATTGCTCAGCCCCGCCCGCGACGTGGCCATTGCCCGCGAAGCGATCCTGCATGGCGCCGACGCCATCTACATCGGCGGCCCGAGCTTCGGCGCACGGCACAATGCCTGCAACGAGGTTAGCGAAATCGCCGGCCTGGTGGAGTTTGCCCGACGCTATCACGCGCGGGTCTTCACCACGATCAACACCATCCTGCACGACAACGAACTGGAGCCGGCACGCCAGCTGATCCACCAGTTGTACGACGCCGGTGTCGATGCGCTGATCGTCCAGGACCTGGGTGTGATGGAACTGGACATCCCGCCGATCGAGCTACACGCCAGCACCCAGACCGATATCCGCACCCTGGCCCGGGCCAAGTTCCTCGATCAGGCCGGCTTCTCGCAACTGGTGCTGGCCCGCGAGCTGAACCTGCAGGAAATCCGCGCGATCGCCGACGAGACCGACGCCGCCATTGAGTTTTTCATCCACGGCGCGCTGTGCGTGGCGTTCTCCGGTCAGTGCAATATCTCCCACGCGCAAAACGGCCGCAGCGCCAACCGGGGCGATTGCTCCCAGGCCTGCCGCTTGCCGTACACGCTGAAGGACGAAAAAGGTGGGGTGATCGCCTACGAAAAGCACCTGCTGTCGATGAAGGACAACAACCAGAGCGCCAACATTCGCGCGCTGGTCGAGGCCGGGGTGCGCTCGTTCAAGATCGAGGGTCGCTACAAGGACATGGGCTATGTGAAGAACATCACGGCCTTCTACCGTCAGCGCCTCGATGCCGTGCTCGAAGATCGCCCCGACCTGGCCCGCGCCTCAAGCGGCCGCACCGCGCATTTCTTCCTGCCCGACCCGGACAAGACCTTCCACCGTGGCAGCACCGATTATTTCGTCAGCGAACGCAAGATCGACATCGGCGCCTTCGATTCGCCGACCTTCACCGGCCTGCCGGTGGGTGTGGTGGAAAAGGTCGGCAAGCGTGACCTTCAGGTGGTCACCCATGAGCCGCTGTCCAATGGCGACGGCCTCAACGTCCAGGTCAAGCGCGAGGTGGTGGGTTTCCGCGCCAACATCGCCGAGGCCAGGGGCGAGTTCGAGGAGGACGGCGAGAAGCGCTACCGCTACCGCGTCGAGCCTAACGAGATGCCGGACGGCCTGTTCAAACTACGGCCGAACCATCCGCTGAGCCGCAACCTCGACCATAACTGGCAGCAGGCGCTGCTCAAGACCTCCGCCGAGCGCCGGGTCGCGGTGGCCTGGGTCGCCCGCTTGACCGAGCAACGTCTCGAGCTGATCGCCACCAGCGAAGAAGGCGTCAGCACCAGCGTGCACCTGGACGGGCCGTTTGGCCTGGCCAACAAACCGCAACAAGCGCTGGAACAATTGCACGACCTGCTCGGCCAGTTGGGCACCACCCAGTACCACGCCACCACCATCAAGATCGACGCGCCGCAGGCGTTTTTCATCCCCAATTCGCAACTCAAGGCCCTGCGCCGCGACGTGATCGAGTCCCTGACCGCAGCGCGCATCGCCGCCCATCCACGGGGCGGACGCAAGGCCGAGACCACCCCGCCACCGGTGTACCCGGATTCGCACCTGTCATTCCTGGCCAACGTTTACAACCAAAAGGCCCGGGACTTCTATCACCGCCACGGCGTGAAGCTGATCGACGCGGCATTCGAGGCCCACGAAGAAACCGGCGAAGTACCGGTGATGATCACCAAGCACTGCCTGCGATTCTCCTTCAACCTGTGCCCGAAACAGGCCAAAGGGGTGACCGGCGTGCGCACCAAAGTCGCACCGATGCAACTGGTGCACGGCGACGAAGTGCTGACCCTGAAGTTCGACTGCAAACCCTGCGAAATGCACGTGGTCGGCAAGATCAAGGGCCATATCCTTGACTTGCCATTGCCGGGCAGCTCCGCCGGAGGAGGCGTCGGCCTGTTCAACCCAGCCGAGCTGATCAAAACCGTTCCCGTCAACTGATGTCAGGCCCACACCTCTGTGGCGAGGGAGCTCGCTGCCACTGAGGCGCGCAGCGGCCCCAATCTGGGCTGGTGTGGTGAGTCAGTCCGCGTGGCTTGTTAACGGGTCTGCTGCGCAGCCCAGCGGGAGCAAGCTCCCTCGCCACAGGTGTGGTGTGGTTTGGAACAGCCATGGCAGCCACATGCCTGTTCAACTGACCCGAGTTGTTAGATCACTACCGGCGTCACCAGCACGCCGTTGTCGATGAAACTCAGCAGGTTGTCATAGACCAGATCCGCCATGGCCTGGCGGGTTTCCTGGGTGCCGCTGCCGATGTGCGGCAGTAGCACGACGTTGTCCATGGTCAGCAATTCGGCGGGCACGTTGGGTTCGTCGTCGAACACATCCAGCGCCGCGCCAGCGATCTCGCCTTCGCGCAGTGCGGCGATCAACGCCCCTTCGTCGACCACACTGCCCCTGGCAACGTTGATCAGAAACGACTGCGCCCCCAGTGCCCGCAGCACGTCGCGATCAATCAAGTGCCGGGTCTCATCGCCGCCGGGCACCACCAACACCAGATAATCCGCTGCACCCGCCAAAGCCCTGAGGTCAGGGTAATGCGCGTACGCCACATCGGCGTAGGGCCCGCTCGGCCGGTAATACGCGACCTTCATCTCAAACGCACTGGCCAGTTTGGCGATGGCTTTACCGATCTGTCCCAGGCCAACGATGCCGCAGGTTTTGCCCCGCAAGTCGCGGCCTAGCGGAAACTTGCCCTGCTGCCATTTGCCCGCTCGCACGAAGCGCTCGGCCTCGCTGATGCGTCGCGAGACATCGAGCATCAGCGCCAGCGCGGTTTCCGCGACGCTGTGGTTGAGCACCTGCGGCGTGTTGCTCAACTGAATGCCGCGTCTGGCGAGATACGCCGTGTCCACCGCGTCATAGCCAACGCCAAAACTGGTGATCGCTTGCAGATTCGGCAGCAGGTCGAGGGTGGCGTTGTCGGCGCCGTACACCCCACTGGTTACCACCACCTGAATCGATGCGCCATAGGCCACGGCCCAACTGCTGAAATCGCTTATTTCCCAGCGCCGATGGACGCTGAAATTATCTTCCAGTGCCTTCATCAAGGCGCCATGCATCGGCCCCCAGATCAACACATCGCCTCGCGAATTACTCATCCTTTGTCTTCCTTTTAAGAAGCCCCTGATGGAGCCTCGTTTCGGGTCCGAGTCTGCGCAACGCGCCCGCACGAATTCACGGACGCGTGCCGACCTCGGCCACTTGCGCGGTCCAGGGTTTGACCTGCTCGCTGAGGCTCAGGCCCAAGCCGGGGCGCGTCGGCACCAGCATACGGCCGTCGCGGGTTTCCAGGCGTTCGTTGAACAGCGGTTCCAGCCATTCGAAGTGCTCGACCCAAGGTTCGGTCGGGTACGCGGCGGCCAAGTGCACGTGGAGTTCCATGGCGAAATGCGGCGCCAGCATCAGCCCGGCGTGCTCGGCCATGGCCGCAACTTTCAGGTACGGCGTGATACCGCCAACCCGCGGCGCATCCGGCATCAGAAAATCGGCACCGCGCAGTTTGATGAACTCGGCGTGCTCGGCGACGCTGGTCAGCATTTCGCCAGTGGCGATCGGCGTGTCGAACTGTTGCGCCAACGCGGCATGGCCCTCGGCGTCGTAGCAGTCCAGCGGCTCTTCGATCCAGATCAGGTTGTACTCCTCGAACTGCCGGCACATGCGCTGGGCGGTCGGGCGGTCCCACTGCTGATTGGCGTCGACCATCAGCGGGAACTGGTCGCCCAAGTGCTTGCGTACGGTGCTGACGCGCTGGATATCGATCGCGCAATCCGGCTGGCCGACTTTCAATTTGATGCCGCCGATGCCCTTCTCCCGGGACAGGTCGGTGTTCTTCATCAGTTGGTCGAGCGGCGTGTGCAGGAACCCCCCGGAAGTGTTGTAGCAACGCACCGAATCGCGCTGCGCGCCAAGCAAGCGCGCCAGCGACAGGTTGGCGCGTTTGGCTTTCAAGTCCCACAGCGCCACATCGAAGGCGCCAATGGCCTGGGTCGACAGGCCACTGCGCCCCACTGAAGCCCCGGCCCAGCACAGCTTGGTCCAGAGCTTGCTGATGTCGCTGGGGTTTTCGCCGAGCAGCGCTGGGGCGATTTCCTGAGCATGCGCGAACTGCCCCGGCCCACCGGCGCGTTTGGAGTAACTGAAGCCGAGGCCGCTGTGGCCGTCGATGGTTTCGATCTCGGCGAACAGCATCGCGATTTCGGTCATCGGCTTCTGCCGCCCAGTCAGCACCTTGGCATCACTGATCGGATTGGCCAGCGGCAGGATCACCGAAGACACCCGGACCCAGGCAATGCGATCACCGTCAGAGGATTGAGGCGTTTCTTGTTGTGTGTGCATGAGCGTTGTCCTTGAACAAATGAGGTGGGCTGCTAAATATCACGTCGCGGGAAATATCGAATGATTGCGCAATCATCCGAACATCAAAACAAGGCGCTTGTTGGGCAGGACAAGCGCCGCTCGGGTCGAGATACTACACTGATTGCGCAATCATTCAATGGGGTTTATGCAGGGAGTACTTCTGCGCCTGCCAGGACGTCATCGCTGGCAAGCCACCTCCCACAGGGTTTTGTGGGCGTTCTGCAGATTCGAGTTCAACCGCGAAACCTGTGGAATTTTCCTGCGATCATAGCTATTGCATCCGCCAACAAAACTTGTGGGAGCTGGCTTGCCAGCGATAGCGTCGTACCAGGCAACACAGATCACCTGCCAAGCCCCTCCACTCGCTCATGTACTGGCGCGATCAATCAGGGTAAACCCGGTATCAATGCGCACCGGATCATGACTGCCCGCCGGGTAGTCGAAGCGTTCCAGCAACGCCTGCGCCACTTGCAGACCGATGTTTTTGCCATCCACGCTGACTGTCGACAAGGCCGGATACACCTGCGCGGCGCTGCTCAGATCACCGAAACCCATGACGGCCAGATCTGTCGGGACATTCAGGCCTCGGCTGGCCGCTTCAGCCAAGACGCCCTGGGCCACGGTGTCGGAACTGCACACCACGATGTCCGGCCGCTCGGCTTGTTCCAACAACTGGCGCAGCCCTTCCCTGCCGACTTCCAGCGTCGCCGGCGGCGCCAGCACTTGCATCGGCACCTGCTCGATGCCGTGACGCTTGAGTTCGGCAATCAAGCTGTGGCAACGACGCAAGCCACGGGGGTCGCTGATGCTCACCACCGAGAAGCGTTTGTAGCCTTTGTCCAGCAGGTGCCGCGCGGTGGCTTCGCCGACTTTTTCGTGGGAGAAGCCCACCAGCATGTCCAGCGGGTCTTCGCTCAAGTCCCAGGCCTCGACCACCGGGATACCGGCCTGCGCCAGGCGCAAACGGCTGGATTCGGTGTGCAGCGTACCGGTCAGGACGATGCCATCCGGGCGCCGGCCGAGCACTGCCTCCAGCAGTTTTTCTTCCTGCTCGGCGGAATAACCAGTCAGGCCCAGCAAAGTCTGATAACCGGCCTGGGTCAGGCGATCCATCAGCGCTTGCACGGTGTCGGCGAAGATCGAGTTGGCGATGGTCGGCAGGAAAATCGCCACCAAACGGCTTTTGTTGCTGGCCAAGCCACCGGCCAGCATGTTCGACACGTAACCGGTCTGGCGCACCGCCTCGCGAACTTTCTCGCGGGTTTCCTCGGTCACCAATTCCGGCCGATGCAAGGCCCGCGAGACCGTCATTGGCGACACCCCCGCGACCTTGGCCACATCGATCAGGGTCAGGTTGCCGCCCTTTTTCGCTGGGGTGCCGGGGAAGGACGCTGGGGGTTTCTTGGCCATGAACGGTTCCGAATCTGAAGCTCAGTCTGTGAAGCAGCGCGACGCCGCCGGTTAGCCGTGGGAATTTAGCAAAGCCCGCGCCGATGTTCACGATACTTGGTTTCAGCAGCTGCAGACGGGAAAGATCAGCTTGGTATCGCGCAACCGGTTCAACTCCACAACGACTGGCCACAGCCAGACGCCGCTAAGCCCTCAATACCCCACACCGCGCACACCACCCGAGGCCCGAATCGATTCGCCGGTGATCCAATGCGCATCCTCCGACGCCAGGAATACCGCCAGCGGTGCGATGTCTTCCGGCTCGCCAAAACGTCGCAGCGGCGTTCCGGCCACCAGTTGTTCGCCAAACGCGCCGTCAAAATTGCCCGCCGTGGCCGGGGTGTTGGTGTGGCCTGGCAGGATCGAATTGACCCGGATTCCGCGCGGCCCCAGTTCCCTCGCCAGCGCGAAGGTCAAGGTGTCGACCGCGCCTTTGGTTGCCGAATAGATGCTGGAGGCCAGGTACGGGTCGGTACTGAGGATCGAGCTGATGTTGATCACGCTGGCCGTCGGGCCGAACAATTTCACCGCCTCACGCACCGCCAGCAGATAACCCAGCACATTGAGGTTGAACTGCTTATGGAAGGCCTCTTCGGTGAGGTCCTCGATCATCTGGAATACCGCGACGCCGGCGTTGTTCACCAAAATATCCAGGGTGCCGAACTGGCTTTTTACCGTGTCGAACAGGCGTACCACATCGGCGCCCTGGCTCATGTCGGCCTGCACCGCCACGGCGCGGCCGCCCTGCTCCTGAATCAACCCGACCACCGCGTCGGCCTCGGTTTTGCTGGACGAATAATTGACCACCACGGTGGCGCCTTGCGCCGCCAAGGCCTTGGCGATACCCGCGCCGATGCCTTTGGAAGCGCCGGTGACCACTGCAATTTTGCCTTCGAGTTTCATGGAGTAACCTTCTCTATCGTCAAGTGATCTGTGCAGGCGCTGGTGGTCGATGCCACACAACCGGTCCTGCCGTTGAGCGACAGTATTCGGGCAACCACTGTGCAAACCCTTGCCGGTTACTCTCCCATCCTTGCCTATTCTTATCGCAAGCCTTGCTTTGCCGACGGCGCTGGCTCATGTTCGGAGCCATGAATACAGCCATCGATGAACTGCGCAGCCTGGTCATGCGCGCGCACGACAAATGGACCGCCACCGGTCTGCCACGGGTGGACATGGTCCGGGCCGAGGCCTGCGCCAATCAGGTCTATCAGCCGATGTTGCACCTGGTGCTGCAGGGCTCGAAGTCGCTGTCGATCGGCGATCAAGTGATGCAATACGAGCCAGTCAGCTATTTCCTGGTGCCGGTGGATATGCCGGCGACCGGCGAGATTCACGCCAGTGGTCCCGGCTTGCCGTACCTGGCGATCAGCCTGAGCCTCGACCCGACCATCATCGCCAGCCTGCTGGCCGAGCATACCGGCGCCGAATCGACGTCTGAGCGTCAACGGTTCTGCGCGGTGCCAGCGCCAGATGAGTTAATCGATGCCTGGCTGCGAATGATGCGGCTGATGGACCGCCCCAACGAAGCGGCCGTGCTGGCGCCGATGATCGAAAGGGAAATCCTCTTTCGCGTGCTGCAAGGCCCGCTGGCCGGCGTACTGCGAGAGATCGCCCGCCCGGAAGGGCGCCTGGCGCAAATCCGTCGCGCCACGCAGTGGATTCGCGAGCACTACACCGAGCCGTTCCGCGTCGAACCGCTGGCGGCGATGAGCGACATGAGCGTCGCCGCGTTCTACCGACACTTCAAAGCCATCACCGGCATGACGCCGATCCAATACCAGAAACACCTGCGCCTGCTGCGGGCGCGGTGGCTGCTGCTGTTCGAACCGCGAGACGCCGCCTCTATCGCGTTCGCCGTCGGCTACGAAAGCGCCTCGCAGTTCAGCCGCGAATACGCTCGGCTCTACGGCTTGCCGCCGGCCCGGGACGCGGCGCGGTTCAAGGTGCCGCGCGCGCTTCTGCACACCGTGCAATCGGGGCTACCGATGTTCTGAAAAAAGTGAATTTGGGCGTCGTAGGGCGATAAACAACACACAGAGGTCCACACTCTACTTGCCGGTCACCCGACTCAGCCCCGTGCTTGCCGATCCGGCGCGGAACGCTGCCGCCAACCGACGGTCACTACTGCAGGCCACTGGCCCCAGGCGATCTATACTCAACGAGCTTGTTATTTGTGTGACGTGCTATACGTCGACACCCGTGCGTTTAGCGCGCACCTGTGCCATCGTCAACGTGATCAGCCCGGAGCGCCTGTTTTTTTTATGTCGCCGGCATCATGTATCACCTACTTATTCGCTATGTGACTGACGGATTTTGGAGAACACCATGAAATACAAGTTGTTTTCAGGCGTTGTATTGGCACTCGCGGCTAGCGTGGTAGTGCCAACGACCTGGGCCGCCGAAGTGCGCGCCTTGGCGGCGGATGGATCGGATCGTGTGGGCGCCGGGGCTGTAGCGGCGGATGGTTCTGACCGTGTAGGCGCAGGTGCTGTGGCTGCTGATGGTTCCGATCGCGTTGGCGCCGGTGCCGTGGCAGCTGACGGTTCCGATCGCGTGGGCGCCGGTGCTGTGGCCGCTGACGGCTCTGACCGTGTAGGCGCAGGTGCTGTGGCCCGTAGCGGCGCGGAACGTAATGCTGCAGGTGCTCTGGCTGCTGACGGTTCCGATCGCGTGGGCGCCGGTGCTGTTGCTGCTGACGGCTCTGACCGTGTTGGTGCAGGCGCTGTCGCTCGTAGCGGCGCAGAACGCAATGCTGCCGGTGCTTTGGCTGCTGACGGCGCAGATCGTGTAGGCGCAGGCGCTGTCGCCCGTAGTGGCGCAGAACGCAATGCTGCCGGTGCTCTGGCTGCTGACGGCGCGGATCGTGTAGGCGCAGGCGCTGTCGCCCGTAGTGGCGCAGAACGCAATGCTGCAGGTGCTTTGGCGGCTGACGGTTCCGACCGCGTGGGCGCCGGTGCTGTTGCTGCTGACGGCTCTGACCGTGTTGGTGCAGGCGCTGTCGCCCGTAGCGGCGCAGAGCGCAACGCTGCCGGTGCTCTGGCTGCTGACGGCGCGGATCGTGTAGGCGCAGGCGCTGTCGCCCGTAGTGGCGCAGAACGCAATGCTGCAGGTGCTCTGGCTGCTGACGGCGCTGACCGTGTAGGCGCAGGTGCCTTGGCTGCCGATGGCGCGGATCGTGTCGGCGCAGGTGCCGTGGCCCGTAGTGGCGCAGAACGCAATGCCGCAGGTGCTCTGGCTGCTGACGGTTCCGATCACGTTGGCGCCGGTGCCCTGGCGGCTGACGGTTCCAGTCGCGTGGGCGCTGGTGCATTGGCCCGTGACGGTGCCGATCGTGTGGGCGCGGGGCGCCTGGCCTACTCGCGCGCTGGCGTTGGCTCCGATCGCGTCGCATCCACGCTGATGAGTGAAAACTACAGCGACCAGTTCAACAGCCCGATCGGCAACCAGTAACAGGCAAAACGGCGCGGCTGACGCGCCCGTTCACTGAGGAAATGATTGTCCATGACCACGCAAACCGAAACCGCCATCCTCGCCGGTGGCTGCTTCTGGGGCATGCAGGACCTGCTGCGCCGCTACTCGGGCGTGCTCACCACGCGGGTGGGCTACTCCGGTGGCGACGTACCCAACGCCACCTATCGCAACCACGGCACGCACGCGGAAGCGATCGAGATTGTGTTCGACCCCGAGCAGATCAGCTATCGGCAGATTCTGGAGTTTTTCTTCCAGATTCACGACCCGACCACGGTCAATCGCCAAGGTAACGACATCGGCACCAGCTACCGCTCGGCCCTGTTCTACCTCAGCGACGAGCAGAAACGCGTCGCCGAGGACACCATCGCCGACGTTGAGGCCTCTGATCTGTGGCCCGGCAAAGTGGTCACCGAAGTCACCCCGGCCGGCCCGTTCTGGGAAGCCGAGCCGGAACACCAGGACTATCTGGAACGCCTGCCGAATGGCTACACCTGCCATTTCATCCGACCGAACTGGAAGTTGCCCAAGCGCGGCTGACTGATCAAGAGGCGACGCCCATGCGTCGCCTCTGTCGTTTTCCATCCCGGGTTTTCCGTGAAAAGGGTCGGTGCGACGATTCGACTTGCCAGCGATGGCGTCACCACATTCAGCTCATGCGCCAACTGACCCACCGCTTTCGCGAGCAGGCTCGCTCCCACAGGTTTATGTGGTGGACGCAACTTACAAAGCATCCCTGGGCTTGCCGTGATACACCCGCAGAACATCCGCCATCACGGCCAAGGCGATTTCGGCCGGGGTTTTGCTGCCGAGGTCGAGGCCGATGGGCATGTGCAGGCGGGCGATTTGCTGGTCGGTGAGGCCGCCGATGCGGCGCAGGCGTTCAGCGCGTTTGGCGGAGGTGGCGTGCGAGCCCATGGCGCCGATGTAGAACGCCTCGGTGTGTACGGCTTCCATCAGCGCCAGGTCGTCGATCTTCGGGTCGTGGGTCAGCGCCACGACGGCGGTCGCCCCGTGGCAGCCACCGGCCGCAATGAACATCGAGGGCAGCACCCGCTGCATGTCGACGCCTTCGAGCTGCACATGAAACATCTCTTCCCGTGGATCACAGGCGATCACCTCGCAGCCCACCGCTCGGGCAAAACTGGCGCAGAACTCGGCGACCGGTGACAACCCCGCCAGGATCAGGCGAAGCGCCGGGCCGACACTGATGTGCACCGTTTCATCGATGATCCGCACCCGCTCGCCGCCCTGTTCGCCGTCGTCCAGGCGCACCCCGCCGCTGCTCAACTCCACCTGTCGCCGCAAACGGCGCTGGCCGCGTAACGCGCCTTGCAACTGTTGCAGATGTTCGATCCATTCCGGCGTCGCCGCGCGATGCTCGATCAACACGATCAACACCCCGCCGCACGGCAGACGCAAGCGCTGGCGTTGTTCGGCGCTGTCGCCATAGCGGACAATCTGCGCTGGATCGCGAAACTCGCCCCGCGCAAGGCTCTCGAGAAACTCGTCCTCGACGCAACCACCGGACAACGAACCCACGTGTTTGCCACGCCCGTCGCTGACCAGCATTGCCCCCGGTGCCCGTGGCGCCGAGCCGTAAGTCGAGAGCACGGTGCACAGCCATTGCGCCTGCCCCGCGCGGGCCCAGTGCAACGCCTGGTCGATCACCTGAACATCAAGATGGCGCATGTTTCCCGTTCCTCGGCCCGTCTGGGCACGCCACATTAGCGCCGGGCATTGCCTCGCAGAACCCCGTAATTGCTTCGTGATCTATGAACCTGAAGTGCATAGTCCAGGCCCAGGACCGCTTTCACATCAATTGACATTGTCAAAGCGCAACGCCCTCTATTCTGGCAATAACCGAAGAATCAAGGGCATCGAGGACGCGCATGAACCGCAATGACTTGAGGAAAATCGACATTAATTTGTTGATCGTGTTTGAGACCTTGATGCTCGACCGCAGCCTGACCCGCGCCGCTCAGAAGCTCTACCTCGGGCAACCGGCAATCAGCGCGGCACTTCGCAGATTGCGGGAGTTCTTCGATGACCCGCTGTTCGTTCGCACCGGACGCCTGATGGAGCCCACCGCGCGGGCCAATGAGCTGCTGGTGAAGATCTCCCCAGTGCTCGATTCGCTGTCCAGCGCCATTGGTGAAGGCACACCGTTTACCCCGCAGTCCGCGGACAAAACCTTCCGCATCGGCCTCTCGGACGATGTCGAATACGCGCTGCTGCCGAAAGTCCTGCGGCAGATCCGCCTCGAAGCGCCGCTGATGAAGCTGGTGATCCGCCGGGCCAACGTCTGGCAAATCACTTCGATGCTGTCTTCCGGCGAAATCAGCATGGGCATCAGTTTCACTCAGGACCTGCCGGCCAATGCCAAGCGTCGGACCATCCGGCGCATGCACCCCACGGTGATCTGCGCCGACAACGGCAGCGACGCCCTGAGCCTCGACGAATTCTGCGCCCGCCCGCATGTGCTGGTGTCGTACAGCGGCGACATGCACGGCTTCGTCGACGAATACCTGCTGCAACTGGATCGGCGCCGGACCGTGGTGCTGGCGATTCCGCAATTCAATTCACTGCCATCGCTGCTGCTCGACACCGACCTGATCGGCATCGTCCCCAACTATGTCGCCGAAGCGATGGCCAGCAACCCTGGCCTGAAAGCCTTGCCGCTGCCGTTCGAGCATCCCGGCATGGACCTGTCGATGGCGTGGCACGGCACCCATGACAACGAGCCCGCCGAACAATGGCTGCGCTCGCGGTTCTTCCAGTTGCTGCGCCAAGAGGAGGCCTGAGTGGCTGTTCCACAGCATTCCACAAACCTTCACTGGCGTGTGCCGGTCCCGCGCCGAACACTGGTTGTGCACCGCTTTGCACTCTTTTCAGCGGGCAACCCTGGCTTATTGTGTGAGGACTTCATGGCATGAACATCAGCATTATCGGCACGGGCAACATCGGCAAAATCCTCGCCCGACGCTTTACCGAGCACGGCCACAGCGTGCGCATCACCAACTCCCGTGGCGCGGCGAGCCTGGCGGATTTCGCCGCTGAAATAGGCGCCCAGGCTTGCGATATCGATCAAGTGGTGGACGAGGCCGACGTGATCGTCGTGACCATTCCACAGCTAAACGTGCCGCAGTTGCCAAAAGGCCTGTTCGACCGGGCCAAAACCAGCGCGATCGTGATCGACACCGGTAATTACTACCCCCGTGAGCGGGATGGAAAAATCGCCGAGATCGAGGCCGGGCAACTGGAAAGCGTGTGGGTCGAAAACCACCTGCGCCACCCGGTGATCAAGGCCTTCAACAATATCTACGCCACCCACCTCGACCAGTTGGCCACCGCGCCCGGCGCCGCCAACCGTATCGCCCTGCCCGTCTCTGGGGACAATCCCCAGGCCAAGCAGGTGGTGTTCGGTCTGGTCAGCGAGGTCGGCTTTGACGCGGTCGACACTGGTCCGCTCAGCGAGTCGTGGCGCCAGCAGCCGGGGACGCCGGTGTACACCGCCGACCTCGACATCGCCGGCACCCAGGCAGCGCTCGAACGGGCCAGCCAAACACGCACCGCGCAATGGACCGCCACCACCGCCAGCCCTGGCACCTTCGAACAACCGGCGTGAATCACGCCCACGCGACACCCGGCGGGTGTCGCTTCAACTTGAGGAACCGTCATGGCGACAAAACTTTCCCTGGTAGCCTTTTTGCGTGCCAGCGCCGGCAACGAAGAAGCCCTGGGCCGGCGCTTGCTTGCACTGGTGGACGCGTCGCGCCAGGAACCCGGCTGCATCAACTACGACGTGCACCAATCCAACGATGATCCGGCGGTGTGGGTCATGTACGAAAACTGGCGCTCCCGGGAAGACTTGGACAGCCACTTCGAAACCCCCTACCTGCAAGCCTTTCTCAGCGACAGCCATGGCCTGCTTGAAGGTGAATTCGGCATGCATTATTTGACGATGAAGTCGGCGCCAGCCTCCGGTGACTGACTTGCAAGGCGTAACGTTTTTTCATCCCACGGAGCAATCACCATGATAGGCAAGCTTGTCGCTGCATCCCTGTTGACCCTGGCCAGCGCCCAACTGCTGGCCGCGGAGTGTGAAGTCACGGTCGACTCCACCGACCAGATGACGTTCAGCACCAAAGCCATCGAGATCGACAAAAGCTGCAAGACCTTCACCGTCAACCTGCAGCACAGCGGCAAGCTGCCGAAAAACGTCATGGGCCATAACTGGGTACTGAGTAAGACCGCGGACGCCCAAGCCATCGCCGCCGACGGCATCAGCGCCGGGGTCGACAAAAGCTATTTGAAGGAAGGCGACCCTCGCGTCATCGCCTTCACCAAAGTCATTGGCGGCGGCGAAAAAGACTCAGTGACCTTTGATGTCGCCAAACTTAGTGCCGATCAGCAATACCAGTTTTTCTGCTCGTTTCCTGGGCATATCGGGATGATGAAAGGGACGGTGACGTTGAAATAAGCATCAGGTCCAGAGCGGAATGCGGAGCGTCCCAGCCTGCATTCCCATGCAAGATATTCACTGTCCGAAGCGGCCTCATCGCGGGCAAGCCCGCTCCCACAGGGATTTGTGGTGTTGCTCATTACTGCTTACACCACCGAAACCTGTGGGAGCGGGCTTGCCCGCGATGGCGTACTGTCAGGCGACACATTTTCATTGCCTGAAGTAATGCCTTCGCGAGCAGGCTCGCTCCCACCGTGTCTCCAGTGCTGAGGCCCCTTACACCGACTGCAACAACGTCGGATCCACCGGGTAGTTGCGCAACCGCTTGCCACTGGCCGCAAACACCGCATTCAACACCGCCGGCATCACCACCGCCGTGCCGATTTCACCGATGCCGCCCGGCTCTTCGTGGCTGTCCACCAAATACACTTCGACCTTGGGCGCCTGGTTGATGCGCAGGATCGGGTAGTCGTGGAAGTTGCTTTGCTCCACCCGGCCATTGTTCAGCGTGATCTTGCCGAACAGCGCTGCGGTCAAGCCGTACAACTGACCGCCCTGGATCTGCGCGATGACCCCGTCCGGGTTGATCGCCTGTCCGCAATCGATGGCAGTGACGATGCGCGTCACCGTCACCTGGCCGTCCTTGCCCACGGTCGCGTCCAGCACGATCGCCGCGAAGCTGTTCCACGACGTCACCACCGCCACCCCGCGCCCGCTGCCGGGCACCGTTGTCGTTGGCTGGCCCCAGCCAGCCTTTTCCGCCGCCAGGTCGAGCACCGCCAGCGCCCGTGGCTTGCTTTTCAGCAAGGTCCGGCGATACGCCACCGGATCTTGCCCGGCATTGGCCGCGAGTTCATCGACGAAGTTTTCCAGCACCCCCATGTTGTGCGTCGGCCCTACGCCGCGCCAGAAACCGGTGGTCAGCCCGGCCGGTTCATGGGCGACGAACTCCACGTACAGGTTATCGAAGTCATAGGAGCTTTCGGCGCCGTCGATGGCGTCCGGATCGAGGCCGTTGGCCATCCACTGCGGGGCATAACGCGCCGAGACCGCCGAGCCGGAAAAGCGGTGGCGCAGCGCGGTGGGCTGGCCCTTGGCATCGACCACCGCGGCGATTTCGTCGTAGTAGTGCGGTCGATAGACGTCGTGGCGCATGTCTTCTTCGCGGCTCCACGTCACCTTCAGCGGGACCTTGGCCTGCAACGCCAGGCGCGTGGCCTGCTCGACGAAATCGACATCCAGGCGGCGGCCGAATCCACCCCCGAGCAGGTAGTTGTGAATCTGCACCTTCTCCACTGCCAGACCGGTCAACTTGGCCACCGCGGCTTGCGCGCGAACCGGCGCCTGGGTGCCGAGCCATAGCTCACATTTATCTTTGGATACGCGCACGGTGCAGTTCATCGGCTCCATGGTCGCGTGCGCCAGGTTCGGCGAGTGGTAGACCGCCTCAATCTGCCGTGCACCCGGCGCTTTCAAGGCCTCGTCGAAGCTGCCTTTTTCCTTGGCAATGATGCCCTTGCCCTTGAGCGCCTCGACCAGCGCTGCCTGCATCTGCTCGGTGGACGCGGCACCGTTGACCCCGTCACTCCACTCGACCGTCAACGCCGCCAGGCCCTTGCGCGCCGCCCCCGTGTGCTCGGCGATCACCGCGACCACGTCATCCAGCACGATCACCTGCTTGACGCCACGGACTTGCAGCGCCGGCGCCTGATCGACCTTGGCCACCTTGCCGCCGAGCACCGGGCTGGCGACCACGGCGGCGTGGAGCATGCCAGGGATTTTCGCGTCGATGCCGAACAACGCCGTGCCATTGACCTTGCCCGCGCTGTCGTTGCGATGGCGGGACGTGCCGATCAGGGTGAAATCCGCCGGTTTCTTCAACTCGGCATCCGCCGGCACCGGCAGTTTGGCGGCGACCGGCAACAGCGCCGCGTAAGACAACGAACGGCCACTGGCGACATGCAGCACCTGGGCGTTTTGCGCCTTGCAACTGTCCGGCGTGACCTTCCATTGCTTGGCCGCCGCGCTCACCAGCAACACGCGAACGGTCGCTGCCGCCTTGCGCATGCTGGCGTAACCGGCGCGGATACTCGCCGAGCCGCCGGTCAATTGTGTGCCGAAAATCGGGTGCTTGTAGGTCGCTTCATTGGCCGGTGCCTGTTCGATGTGCACGCTGGACAGCGGCACTTCCAGCTCTTCGGCCACCAGCATCGCCACCGAGGTGAAAATCCCCTGGCCCATTTCCACGAACGGCACGATCAAGGTCACGGCGCCATCGGGTTGCAGACGGATAAAGGCATTCGGTTGCAAGGATTTGCCCGGCGCCGTGGTGGCCGCCAGTGCGCTGACCGGCCAATGCATGGCCACGAGTAAACCACCGCTGGCGGTGAGGCTGGATACCAGGAAATTACGTCGGGTCAGGCCTTTTTTCGCAGTCGATTCAATCGCCATCTCAGGCCTCCAACGGCAGTGCGGTGGCGAGGCCCGCCGCTTGCTTGATCGCATCGCGGATACGCACATAAGTGCCGCAACGGCAGATATTGCCGGCCATGGCCGCGTCGATATCAGCGTCCGTGGGTTTGGGATTGCTCGCCAGCAACGCGGTGGCGGACATGATCTGCCCCGACTGGCAGTAGCCGCATTGCACCACCTCGGCATTCAGCCAGGCGGCCTGGATTTTCTTGCCGGCGTCGGTTTCGCCAATGTGCTCGATGGTGATGATCGGCTGGCTGACCACCGCCGAGACGGGTGTTACGCAGGAACGGATCGCGGTGCCGTTCAGGTGCACGGTGCAGGCGCCACACAGCGCCATGCCGCAGCCGAATTTGGTCCCGGTCATGCCCAGCACGTCTCGCAACACCCAGAGCAGCGGGGTGTCGTCATCGACGTCCACGGTATGGTCTACGCCATTAATGTTGATGGTCTGGCTCATTGTTTTCCTCATCGGCAATGCATTGCCACGGCAACGTCAGGCCTGACAGTGCCGCTGCGGGACGGGAAAAGGCAGTGAGATGTTGTGGATTATTGTGAAGGGCCGCGCCGGGGGATCAACTCGGCCGTCGGCTGATTGTGAACCACAGGTTCAATACGCATTAACTTTTGTGCACCTTATCCCGTCCCGCCGCACTCCGTAACATGCCGAAGGTACAGGCCTCCGGCCGGGCCAGCCTTGAACTCGCCACGGGGAACACCATGCTCGACAGCCCTTCCTCGCTCACCACCGCAGACTCCCCTGCGGACTTCCCCGCCGTGGCGGACGAAAGCGTGATTCGCTTCGGCCCGTTTCGCGTATCGGTCAGCCAGCAATTGCTGTTTCGCGACGAACAACCGGTAGCCCTGGGCTCGCGGGCGTTTGACGTGCTGGCGGTGCTGCTGGAGAAACGGGGGGAGATCGTCGACAAGCACCACTTGATCGCCCGCGTCTGGCCCAACCTGGTGGTGGAAGAATGCAACCTGCGCACGCAGATCCTGGCGCTGCGCAAGGCCCTGTGCTTGGGGGAAGCATCGCCGTGCTGCATCGTGACAGTGCCGCGACGCGGCTATCGATTTGTTGTACCGGTCAATGCGCCGAGCAATGCCGCGAGCAACACACCGGAGGTCAATCACCGCACGAGGTCGGCTCTGAAGACCTTGCCGGCGCCCCTGATCGAGCTGATCGGTCGCAGCAGCGAGTTGCGCGCCCTCCTCCAGCGCCTGCGCCGACAACGTCTAGTGACCCTGACCGGACCCGCCGGCGTCGGCAAAAGTGCCCTGGCTCTCGCGGCCGCCCACGCCAACAGCGCGGCCTATCCCGGCGGTTGTTACTTGATTGATCTGGCGGACGGCCGCCCGGCGAACCTCATCGAACGGATCGCCCGCGCCCTGCAAATGGACGCACTGCACGGTGAATCGGCCACGCATCTTGGCCAACGCCTGGGCAGCCGCCCCGTGCTGCTGCTGATCGATAATCTCGACCGGCAGGACACTTCATTCAGCGAAGCCCTGCAAGACCTGCGTCAGTGGGCCGAGCACTTGCACCTGTTGGTCACCTGCCGCGAACCGTTGCACGTGCCCGGTGAATCAGTGCTGCGGCTCCTACCGTTACCGAGCGCCAGGCCCGGTGCAGTGCGCACGGTCGCCGAGGCCATGTCATGGCCGGCGATTCAGCTGTTTGTCGAGCGCGCGCAAGCGGCCGGCGAGTTTGCCGTGACCCCGCGCAACCTGGCAGACGTGGTGGCGCTGTGTCACGCACTCGACGGTTTGCCCTTCGCCTTGCAGCTGGCCGCCGCCCACGTCGAAACTTTCGGCGTTCGCACCTTGCTGGAGGAGCTGCGTGAGGATGGCGGTTTCTTGAAGCTGGAGTATCCGGGCGCCAGTCGCCGCCACCCGTCATTGGCGGCGTTGTATGAGGATCAACTGTCGAGCCTGAGCCACGCCGAACTGGCGTTAGCACAGCGGCTCGGCGCTATCGACGGCCCGTTCACCCTGCGCAGCGTGCGCGCGATCAGTGCGGGCGGGGCGTTCGACGGGGTGCCGGTCGCGCACCTCTTGGCCCGGCTCGTCAGCCGATCACTGGTGCTAGGGGAATTGCAACGCGACCGCACCCGCTACCGGATGCTGTCGACCCTGCGCCTGAGCCTGTCGCAAGCGGTGCCCGATTGGCAAAACACGGTGCACTGGCAGCCGCTGGTGCTACCGGTTGCAGGCCTGGAAAAAGTCGATGAACGCTCGCAGCTTGCCGGGCATCTGCGCGCGACTGGGGTAATACAGATGGAAGGCTTCAGCGGGCGGCGAATACTTTTCCAGCAGCGGGACCAATAAGCCGCTGGCCAACTCCGCCTCGGCAAACGGCCGGAACGCCAGCGCCAGACCACAGCCCATGCGCGCCGCCGACACCGTCGTGCGCATTTCATCCAGCATCAGCCGTCCTTTGACATCAATCTCGATGCTGGCCTTGCCCAAACGAAAGGTCCAGCTGAGGATCCGCGTGCGGTTGTTCAGGCGCTGGCGAATGCAGTCGTGGTTGAGCAAGTCCTCCGGGGTGTGCAGCGGCGCCGAACGCGCCAGGTAGTCCGGCGAACCGACCACCAGCAACGGCTGCAAGCCACCCAGTGGCACCGCGATCATGTCGCGCTGCAAGGCGTGGCCGAGGCGGATGCCGGCATCAAAACCACCACCGACGATATCGCTCAGGCCGTTGTCCACGGAAAAATCCAGGGTGATGTCCGGGTATTGCGCCAGAAAGTCCTGCACATGGGGTTCGATCAGTGACGCATAGGCCACGTAGGAGGTATTGACTCTCAGCGCGCCATACGGCCGGGTCGCAGTGTCGTGTACCCGTTGCACCGACGCACGGATCTGCTCCAGTGCCGGCGCGAGGGTATCGAGCAGTTGCGTGCCGGATTCGGTCAGGCCGACGCTGCGGGTGGTGCGGTTGAACAGGCGCACGCCAAGTTGTGCTTCAAGCTGCTTGACGGTTTTCGACATCGCCGTCGGCGTCACCTCCAGCTCCGCGGCCGCGCGGGCGAAACTCATGTGCCGCGCCACGCATTCGAAGGCGATCAACCCCGGCAGGTGGACCGGACGGGCGCCGGGAATCGGCTCGGGCAAAGTGGACTTCATATTCATTGCAGCGTCCTGGAAATCTGGCGAAGCGCATCCCGCGGCCCGCGTTTGTTGTGTGCGCGGGCCCCGGGGACTGCGGCGTCAAGAATAAACCGAAGCCGCGCGCGCCGGGCAGCGATTTGCTCAATCTCCACACGATTCTATATTGTGTGGGTGCTGTGCCTTTTCCTGCCTTGCCTTGAGCGTGTTCCATGGTGACCAACGACCGGCTGATCATTTGTGAGCACTGTGACTGCGTCTACGAAAAAGTCACCCTCGCCAAACATCAGAAAACCCTATGCCTGCGCTGCGGCGGCGTGTTGCAGCGCTATAACGGCTTGACCGTGCAACAACGCCTGGCCTTGAGTTTTACCGCGGCGATGCTGTGGGTGTTCGCCAATTTTTACCCGGTGATGAGCATCGGCCTGCAGGGTCGCAAAAACAGCGCGACGCTGTGGGATTCGGTCTTGGCGCTGAGCCAGGGGCCGATCACGTTTATTGCCCTGGTGGCGGCGATTTCGATCATCATTGCCCCGGTGTTCCAGTTACTGTTGCTGATCTGGGTCTTGAGCTTCGCCCTCAGCGGCCAGCGTTGCCCCGGTTTCAAACTGTGCATGCGCTGGCTGGAAACCCTGCGCCCTTGGAGCATGCTTGAAGTCTGCCTGCTGGGCGCGATGGTCGCGGTGTTCAAACTCGCCGGGCTGCTCGACGTGCTGCCTGGTATCGGCTTGTTCGCCCTTGCCGCCCTCAGCCTGCTGCTGATCCGCATTGCCGGGCGCGACGTCCGCGATTTATGGGATGTGTTATGACGACTTACCCTTTTGCACCACGAGGAGATCACGGATGAACCCGCATAACCCTGACGAACGTCCCGAGCCTGGCCGGGCCGCCGTCAAGACCCGACGCTTCAGCGTATCGCTGGTGTGGATCGTGCCGATCGTCGCGGTGCTGGTGGGGATCTCGCTGGTGGTGCACAGCATCCTGCAGGAAGGGCCGACCATCACCCTGACCTTCAAGACCGGCGACGGTCTGACCGCCAACAAAACCGAGGTGCGCTACCGCAACGTGGTGATCGGCCATGTGTCCGACGTCGAATTGAGCGATGACCAGAAAAATGTGGTGGCCACGGTTAAACTGGCCAAGCAAGCGGAAACCTTCACCCGCGAAGACTCGAAATTCTGGGTGGTGCGACCGCGGATAGGCGCGGGTGGCGTGTCGGGGATCGATACCTTGCTGTCCGGTGACTACATCGGTGCCGACATCGGCCAGTCCAACAACCGCGCGAAAAGCTTCAAGGGCCTGGAGAACCCGCCGCCGATCACCTACGGCGAACCTGGCAAGCGCTTCACCCTGCGCACTCAGGACCTTGGTTCGCTGGACATCGGTTCACCGGTCTACTACCGCAAGATCCCGGTCGGTCAGGTGGTGGCCTATGCCCTGGACGCCGACGGCAAAGGGGTCAACCTGGAAGTATTCATCCACGCGCCCAACGATGCCTACGTCACCGAAAACACCCGGTTCTGGAACGTCAGCGGCATCGACCTCAGCGTCGGCGCCAATGGCTTCGCGTTGAAGACTGAATCACTGTCGTCGATGCTGGTGGGCGGCATCGCCTTCCGCGCGCCGATCTACAGCCCCGACGATAAACCCGCCGCGGAAAACACCGGGTACGATTTGTTCGCCGACCAGACCACCGCCCTCGCCCCACCGAACGGCAAGCCGCAGTACCTGACCATGCGCTTCGACCAGGCCTTGCGCGGGCTCAAGGTGGATGCGCCGGTGGAATTCCTCGGCATCGAGTTCGGCCGCGTGGTGTCGGTCAACCTGGATTTCGACGAAGCCACCAAGACCTTCCCGGTGCAGGTGGGCGTGGTGATTTATCCGCAACGGCTGGGCCAGGCCAATGTGAAGATGCTCAAGGCGCTGAACCACAACCCGGATGACGAAGCTGCCGGTGCGCGGTTGATCGGCACCTTTATCCAGAACGGCTTGCGCGCCCAGGCGCGCAGCGGCAATTTGCTGACCGGCCAGTTGTACATCGCCATGGACTTCTACCCGAAAGCCCCGAAAGTCGCGTTCGACCCGAACGCCCGGCCGGTGGTGATCCCGACCCTGCCCGGCAGCCTCGAACAGTTGCAGGAGAAATTCCAGACGATGATCGACAAGATCAACGCGCTGCCGGTGGAGCGCATCGCCAGCAACCTCGACGGCAACCTGGTGGAACTGCGCAAAGGCCTGGCGCAGTTCAACGCCAAGACACTGCCCGGCGTGCAAACCACTTTGCAAGACGTGAGCAAAACCCTGCAATCGGCCAATTCGACCCTGGCCGAAGACTCGCCGCAACGCGAACAACTCAAGCAAACCATGGACGAGGTCAGCCGCATGTCGCGCTCGCTGCGCGAACTGTCGGACTACCTGGGCCGCAACCCGGAATCGCTGCTGCGCGGCCGGCCGAAAGACGCACCGGCGCAAGACTTGCGGCCATCGGGTAATTGATCAAAGGACTCTGCGCATGACGCTTTCGTTGAAACTTCCTCTGCTGGGCATGGCGTTGCTGCTGGCCGCGTGCCGTAGCGACCCGATCCACTATCACACGCTGATCCCGCCGCAGGATGCCGGGACCATTCCCGGCACCAGCAGCCAGATTCAGTTCGAGGCGCTGACCGTGCCGCCCCAGGTCGACCGCCCGCAAATGGTGGTGCGCCAGGGCAACAGCGGCTTGGCGATCCTCGAAACCGAATGGTGGGGGGCGAGCCTGATGGATGAAATGCAGAACGCCCTGGTCGATCAACTGGCCAATGCCAGCCTGAGCCGTCGCTATTCGCTGCGAGTGGATGTGCAACGGTTCGATTCGATTCCCGGTCAGTACGGTTTGATCGACGCCACCTGGCGCCTGCGCCCGCTGGAGCCCGGCAATCCGGCGCTGTTCAAGACCTGCCGCAGCGTGCTGCAAACCCCGTCCGGCGCAAGCCTGGATGAACTGGTGACGGCGCAGCAGAACAACGTCAAACGCCTTGCGGCGGCGATCGTGCAAGGCGCCAACAGCGCCGGCAATGCGTGCCCGCCGAACCGTTGAGGCCAGGCCATCATTGATGAGCGACCCTTACCGCGCGGCCAGCGAGTTTCTCGCCGCTTTGGATGACGACTGGCGGCGCCATGTCGCCGCCATCGGCCCGTGCCTGCATCAACCGAAACCGGCCCGCGATCCCTACGAAGCGTTGGTGCGGGCGATTGCCTATCAGCAACTGCATGCCAGGGCCGGCGACGCGATTGTCGGGCGTTTGCTGGGGCTGTATCCCTCAAGTCCGTTTCCGGCGCCGACGCAATTGCTGGCCACCGAATTCGACGCACTGCGCGGTTGCGGCTTCTCGGCGCGCAAGATCGCCACGATCCAGGGCATCGCCCAAGCGACCCTGGACGGCGTGGTGCCGGATTACCCGACGGCCTTGGCCATGGACGATGAAGCATTGATCGAACGCCTGGTCAGCCTGCATGGCGTCGGTCGCTGGACCGTTGAGATGCTGTTGATTTACAGCCTGGAACGCCCGGACATTCTGCCGGCGGACGACTTCGGCGTGCGCGAAGGTTACCGCCGATTGAAGGGACTGGAAGTGCAACCCACCCGCAAGCAGATGATCGAGGTTGGACGGGCCTGGAGTCCCTTCCGGACCGTGGCGGCGTGGTATTTGTGGCGGGTGCCGAGTCCGGCGCTTAACCAGAAATAGCGCCCAGCACAAATCACCACTGGGAGCGGGCTTTCCCGCGAATCGGCCAGCATCGTCATCGCCGCTTCCGGACCGACCGTCAATTTCCAAGGAAACCAGCCAGAGGTCATGGCTGTCTCAACCCGTGCACACTCACGGAGGCTTGACCATGCAACTCGAAGGTTCCTGCCATTGCGGCGCGGTGTCGTTCGACCTGACCAGCGCCCACCCCTACCCTTATCAACGCTGCTATTGCTCGATCTGCCGCAAAACCCAGGGCGGCGGCGGTTTTGCGATCAACATTGCCGGCGACGCCAACAGCCTGCAGGTGCGTGGGCGCAAGCACATTGCGATTTATCACGCGAAGCTCAAGGAACCTGGCGACCAGCGCGCCCATCGCAGCACGGCAGAGCGGCATTTTTGCTCGGTGTGCGGCTCGGGGCTGTGGCTGTTCAGCCCGGAATGGCCGGACCTGATCCACCCGTTCGCCTCGGCCATCGACACCCCGCTGCCGGTGCCGCCGCAGACCACCCACCTGATGCTCGGCTCCCGGGCGCCGTGGGTGGAGGTCGAGGTGAAGCCTAAGGACAAGCAGTTTGAGGTGTACCCCGAGGAGTCAATAGCGCAGTGGCATGAGCGGCTGGGGTTGGTGAAGTGAGGTGAGCTCGCCAGGCGTGAGATAGCCTTCGCGAGCAGGCTCGCTCCCATAGCGAGGTTATGCCGGCACGCCGCTGTGGAAGCGAAATTCCACGTCTGGCGATTCGATCAGCTCTTGCTCGGCCACGCGGACCCGGTCGATCACCTGTGCGATGTCCTTGGCGTCGCCGTACTGGTAGGCCAGCTTCAGGTACCCCTGGAAGTGCCGCGCCTCGCTCTTCAGAAGGCCGAAGTAAAACTTGCCGAGTTCCTCGTCCAGATGCGGCACCAGCGCTTCGAAACGCTCGCAGCTGCGAGCTTCGATGAAAGCACCGACCACCAGCGTGTCGACCAGTTTCACCGGTTCGTGGCTGCGCACCACTTTGCGCAAACCCGAGGCATAGCGCCCGGCGGACAACTGGCGCAGCTCGATTTTGCGGCGTTTCATCAGGCGCATCACTTGCTCGTGGTGCACCAGCTCTTCGCGCGCCAGGCGCGACATCAGATTGATCAGGTCGACGTGGGAATGGTATTTAGCGATCAGGCTCAGCGCAGTGCTGGCAGCCTTGAATTCGCAGTTCTTGTGGTCGATCAGCAGGGTTTCCTGATCCGCCAGCGCCGCCTGGACCCAGCCATCGGGGGTGCGGCAGCCGAGGAACTCGTGAATTTCGGGAAGGATCATGGGGCTCACGGACAAAAAGGTTCGTAACAAAGGGCGCCGATTATACCGACCGGCCCGCAGACCACCAGTCGCCGTCGTTGACAGGCATCAATGCTCGCTTTGCCGGGCAGCAACTATAGTTGTGCAACGCTGTTTTTTTTTCTGGAGATCGCGATCATGCAAGCCATCCGCAGCATCCTGGTGGTCATCGAGCCGGAACACCCGGAAAGCCTGGCCCTCAAGCGCGCCACACTGATCGCCGGGGTGACTCAGGCGCACTTGCACCTGCTGATCTGTGACAAGAAACACGACCATTCCGAACACCTCAGGACGCTCAAAGACGCGCTGCTGGAGGACGGCCACTGTGTCACCACCGAGCAGGCATGGAATGAAAGCCTGCATGAAACCATCGTCCTGGTGCAGCAGGCCGAGGGCTGCGGCCTGGTGATCAAGCAGCATTTTCCCGACAGCTCATTGAAAAAAGCCCTACTGACCCCGGCCGACTGGAAGCTTCTGCGCCACTGCCCGACCCCGGTGCTGCTGGTGAAAACCGCCAACTCTTGGAAGGACGGGGTGATTCTGGCGGCCATCGACGTCGGCAACACTGACTTGGAGCACCGACACCTGCACGGGACGATCATCGATCACGGCTACGACATCGCGCGCCTGGCCAAGGCGCATTTGCATGTGATCAGCGCGCACCCGTCACCGATGCTGTCCGCCGCCGACCCGGTGTTCCAGCTCAAGGAAACCATCGAAGCCAGTTATCGCGAGCAGTGCCGGGCGTTTCAGGCGGAATTCGACATCGACGACGAACACCTGCACATCGAAGAAGGCCCGGCGGACGTGTTGATCCCCTTCATGGCCAACAAGCTCAAAGCCGCCGTGGTCGTCATCGGCACCGTGGCCCGCAGCGGGCTGTCGGGGGCGCTGATCGGCAATACCGCGGAAGTGGTGCTGGATGCGGTGGAGAGCGATGTGCTGGTGCTCAAGCCAGAGGAAGTGGCGGATCATCTCGAGGAGCTGGTTGTGGGGAGGTAAGCGAGAGCGGCAAGCTTTGAGCTTCAAGCTTCAGGAACGTGTTCAACGATCCAACCCCCCACCACTGCTCAGCCGCCAAACGCATCCTTTAAAAAACCCGGCGCGATGTAGCGCTGGTAATGCGCCTCGGACAGCAAGAAAAACTCGCGATCGATGGCATCACGCAACTCCGGCAGCGCCCACTCACGAAATTCCGGCAGCAGCACCATGCCGTAGGCTTCCAGATTGTTGATCACCCGCGCCCCCCGGGCGATCAACTGGTAGGCCCAGCAGTATTCCGACTGATGCGGCACGAAGCGGATTTTCCGTTGCTCCAATTGCAGGCGCAGCAACGCCGGATCGAAAATCTCCAGTTTGCTGGCCATCACCTGTGACAGCAGTTGCTCCAGACGCAGCCACACCGCGGTTTTCGCATCCTCGTCGTAACCGTTCCAGTGAATCACTTCATGGTGGAAACGCTTGCAGCCACGGCACACCAAGTCACCGTAAACAGTGGAGCAGAGGCCGACGCAGGGGGTCTTGATGGTCTGATTGGGCATAGAAGGCAGCATACGGAAAAGCGGAACAGGTCGGCATGTTAGCCCTTTGCCGGGCATTCATCACCCCTCAAACACTAGGGGCTCAGGGCCCGGCGAACCGGCACGCGCCGCGCATTACGCCACCAAAGTCCAATAACCCCCGGCTTACGTTAATTTTTTTTTTGCCGTAGAATCAGCCAGCCTTTTTAGGCGCCAATGTCCGTTAGAAGCTGTTTTCAAAGCGTCACGAGCACAGTCGTTCCTTCAGAGTGGTGTTGGCGGTGATTTTTTCCAGCGGGGAAACAATCAGCGCCGACCCTCATCAGCTCCCCTCTCTGCAGGCGTAAAACTTTGAAAGCAGCTTCTGTAAGGAATGTCCGGTAATTCTGGCTAAGTGGCCCACAACGCCACACAGCGCATGAGTACGGTCATTTCGGGATGAGCGTCCCGGACACCCATTTGGGACCACTGATGAGGGTAATAACTGTGCTTGAAGCCTACCGCAAACATATCGAAGAGCGTGCAGCCCTGGGTATCGTTCCCCAGCCGCTTAACGCCGAACAAACCGCAGGCCTGGTCGAGCTGCTGAAGAATCCTCCGGCCGGCGAAGAAGCTTTCCTGGTTGACCTGATCACCAATCGCGTTCCACCAGGCGTTGACGAAGCCGCTTACGTCAAGGCCGGTTTCCTCTCCGCCCTGGCCAAAGGCGAAGTCAGCTCCCCTCTGCTCGACAAGAAACGCGCCGTTGAACTGCTGGGCACCATGCAGGGCGGCTACAACATCGTGACCCTGGTCGACCTGCTCGACAGCGCTGAACTGGCGCCGGTCGCCGCCGCTCAACTCAAGCACACCCTGCTGATGTTCGACGCCTTCCACGACGTCGCCGAAAAAGCACGCAACGGTAACGAACACGCCAAAGGCGTGATCCAGTCCTGGGCCGACGGCGAGTGGTTCAAAAACCGCCCGGTCCTGGCCGACAAGATCAGCCTGCGCGTGTTCAAGGTCACCGGCGAAACCAACACCGACGACCTGTCCCCTGCCCCCGACGCCTGGTCCCGTCCGGACATCCCGCTGCACGCCCTCGCCATGCTGAAAATGGCTCGCGACGGTATCGTGCCAGACGTCCAGGGCTCCATCGGCCCGATGAAGCAAATCGAAGAAATGCGTAACTCCGGCTTCCCGATCGCCTACGTCGGCGACGTGGTCGGTACCGGTTCTTCCCGTAAGTCTGCCACCAACTCGGTGCTGTGGTTCTTCGGCGACGACGTCCCGCACGTGCCGAACAAGCGTGCTGGCGGCTTCTGCTTCGGCAGCAAGATCGCTCCTATCTTCTACAACACCATGGAAGATGCCGGCGCCCTGCCGATCGAATTCGACGTCACCAACATGAACATGGGCGACGTGATCGACCTGTACCCGCATGCCGGCAAAGTCTGCAAGCACGGTACCGATGAAGTCCTGACTACCTTCGAAATGAAGACGCCAGTGCTGTTGGACGAAGTCCGTGCCGGCGGTCGTATCCCGCTGATCATCGGCCGCGGCCTGACCGAAAAGGCCCGCGCCGAACTGGGTCTGCCGGCGTTTGACCTGTTCAAGAAACCAGATGCCCCGATCGAAAGCACCAAGGGCTTCACCCTGGCGCAGAAAATGGTCGGCAAGGCGTGCGGCGTAGCCGGTGTGCGTCCTGGCACCTACTGCGAACCGAAGATGACCACCGTCGGCTCCCAGGACACCACCGGTCCGATGACCCGTGATGAACTGAAAGACCTGGCGTGCCTGGGCTTCTCCGCTGACCTGGTGATGCAGTCTTTCTGCCACACCGCGGCGTATCCGAAGCCGATCGACGTGACCACCCACCACACCCTGCCTGACTTCATCATGACCCGCGGCGGCGTTTCCCTGCGTCCGGGCGACGGCATCATCCACTCGTGGCTGAACCGCATGCTGCTGCCAGACACCGTCGGCACCGGTGGTGACTCGCACACCCGTTTCCCGATGGGCATTTCCTTCCCGGCCGGTTCCGGCCTGGTGGCCTTCGCCGCCGCCACTGGCGTGATGCCACTGGACATGCCGGAATCGATCCTGGTGCGCTTCAAGGGCAAGATGCAACCGGGCGTCACCTTGCGTGACCTGGTTCACGCCATTCCTTACTTCGCGATCCAGGCTGGCTTGCTGACCGTCGAGAAGAAAGGCAAGAAGAACGCCTTCTCCGGCCGCATCCTGGAAATCGAAGGCCTGGACAACCTGAGCATCGAGCAGGCTTTCGAGCTGTCCGACGCCTCGGCCGAACGTTCGGCTGCCGGTTGCACCATCAAGCTGTCGAAAGAGTCGATCACCGAGTACCTGAACTCCAACATCACCCTGCTGCGCTGGATGATCAGCGAAGGCTACGGCGATGTGCGCACCCTGGAACGTCGCGCCCAAGCGATGGAAGCCTGGATCGCCAACCCGGAGCTGATGGAAGCCGATGCCGACGCCGAATACGCCGAAGTGATCGAGATCGACCTGGCCGACATCAAGGAGCCTGTGCTCTGCGCGCCGAACGACCCGGACGACGCCCGTCTGCTGTCCAGCGTTGCTGGCGAGAAGATCGACGAAGTGTTCATCGGTTCGTGCATGACCAACATCGGTCACTTCCGCGCTGCCGGCAAGTTGCTGGATCAGGTCAAGGGTCAGCTGCCAACCCGTCTGTGGCTGTCGCCGCCGACCAAAATGGACGCTCACCAACTGACCGAAGAAGGCTACTACGGCATCTACGGCAAGGCCGGCGCGCGCATGGAAATGCCGGGCTGCTCGCTGTGCATGGGTAACCAGGCACGTGTAGAACCGAACTCCACCGTGGTGTCGACTTCTACCCGTAACTTCCCGAACCGTCTGGGCGACGGCGCGAACGTCTACCTGGCCTCGGCCGAGCTGGCGTCCGTTGCGTCGATCCTGGGTCGCTTGCCGACCGTCGAGGAATACATGGAATACGCAGGCAAGATCGACAGCATGGCGGCCGATGTCTACCGCTACCTGTCCTTCGACCAGATCGCCGAGTTCCGTGAATCCGCGGCGAACGCCAAGATCCCAGTGATCCAAGCCTAAGACTGCACCGCCATAAAAAACGCCGCCCCTTGAGAAAGGGGCGGCGTTTTTTTTATGCGCAGGATTTGGAACGCGAAGCGGCCCGGGCTGCATTCCCACGAGGAGCGTGGGAACGATCAAATAAAGGCTTCAGCCGACTAGCCGCCCGGAGCAGGCTCGCTCCCACAGAATCACGCGTAAACCCAAAGCCAGGTCGGCTACTAGGCCGCCTCGGCTGCTGTTGCTTTTGATCTGGCTTTTGATCTGCCCTGCCCCGTTAAC
>NZ_JAVLSB010000062.1:0-4929 GCF_031583775.1 Pseudomonas rhizozeae | reverse complement strand
ATCAAAAGCCAGATCAAGATCAAGATCAAAAGCGCGGCGAGCTGACACTCGACCTGAGGGTGTACGCAATTTTGTGGATGTGCGCGATGACTGTGGGAGCTGGCTTGCCAGCGATGACGGTCTCCCAGCCAGCCATTATCTTGTGGATGTACTCAAATCCAAATTGTGGGAGCGAGCCTGCTCGCGAATGCGCTCTACCAGCCGACCGCTCACTCCCAGCCACTCCACAAATCCCTCACGCCTCTTTCTGCCCCTCACCCCCGGCCGTGATGACTTGCACGCTCATCCGCGGCGTCGCCAGGTCGAGCCCGGCTTCATCGAGATGGCGCTTTAGCGACAAGTTGAACGCCCGCGACACTTCCCATTGTTTGATCGGCGCAGTCTTGAAGCGGGCGCGGAGGACGGCGCTGCCGGATTCGAAACTCTCGACACCTTGAATTTCCAGCGGCGACCAGATGTTGCGGCGTTGCAGGGGGTCGGTGCGCATCTTCTGGCCGACTTCGCGCATGAGTTTGATCGCTTCGTCGATGTTCATGTTGTACGGCACCGCGACGCGGAAGATGGCGTAGCCGAATTCCCGGGAGTAGTTTTTGATGCTTTTGATTTCGCTGAACGGGATGGTGTGGACGATGCCGTCGATGTCCCGCAGGCGCACGGTGCGGATGGTCAGGCCTTCGACGGTACCGAGGTGGCCGCCGACGTCGACGTAGTCGTCGATGGCCAGTGAGTCTTCGATGATGATGAACAACCCGGTGATCAGGTCGGCCACCAGCGATTGCGCGCCGAAGCCGATGGCCAGGCCGATTACGCCGGCGCCGGCCAGCAGTGGCGTGACGTTCATGCCCATGTTCGCCAGCGCGACGATCAGCGCGATGATGAATATCGCGACGAACAGTACGTTGCGGATCAGCGGCATCATGGTTTGCGCGCGGGCATTGGCCAGGCCTTTACGCGAGCGGGTCAGGGCGTGGTGCACGGCGGTGTCGCTGAGGATCCAGATCAGCCAGGCGAAGATCAGTGTGCCGCCAAGGCTGAACAGTTTGACGCTGACTTCGTGGCCTTCACCTTCGGTGAAGCGGATCAGCGACATGCCCCACACTCGCAGGCCGAGTTCGATGAACACCAGCCAGACGAATAAATGCGCCAGGGTATAGAAGAAGCTTTTCAGGCGATCCGAGTACAGGGCGTGACGCTTCGGCCCGCGTTGCGGTTTTAGCGCGTGGCGGCGGACCAGGCCGTTGATCACCATGCACAACACCAGCAACACCGTGCAGATCAGCGACTGCCGCAGCGCGGTGCTGGTGTCGCCGGCCGAGACGAAGGTGGCGAACAGTGAGATCGCCACCAGCACCAGGGCCGGGACGTACCAGAAGGTGCCGAGGATATCGATGGTGTCGCTCAGTGCCCGGCGGGTCAGGCGCCGGGACAGCGGCTGGTTGCGGATCAAATGCGCGATCGGGCGGCGGAAGCGCAGGATGAACAGCCCGGTGGACAGTGCCGCGAGCACGTTGGCCACGGTGGCGGCAGTGTGCGCCAAGTGGCTGCCGAGGCTGGCGACCAGGCGTGGATCGCTCAAGGCCTCGCCGAACGCAGCGAAGCTGCCGATCAGCCACAGGGGCCGGAAGGCCTGGTGGCGCAGGATGTACAGGGCGCGATGGCGGTGCGGGCCGTCGAGCACGGAGAAAGCGATCACGCAGATCGCCGAGAAACAGGTGCCGACCACCAGCGCGTAGGCCAGCACCATCGCCAGGCTTTTGCCCAACGACGACGGCAGCACGTAGCTCATGTAGACCGTCATCACCAAGGCGATCAGCCACGGCCCGAGTTTGCGCAGGGCGAAGCGCAGCATGTCCAGGGCCCTGGGATTTTGCGGCAGTTCTTCGGTGAGGCCGAAACGCATGCGCACGCGATGCCCGAGCCAGATCAGCGCGGCCGCCAGCAAGCTCCAGACCATCAGGATGATGGCGAAACCGAAGATCACCGGCAGCCATTCATTGGCCGGCATGATCAGCGCGGCGAATTCATCCTTGGCCAGGTCGAACTCGGCGGACCAGCGGGTCAGCGGACTGTCGAGCCCAGTGAATTGTTTTTCGAAACGGGCCAGGGTGCCGCCGATCAGGCCCAGCACGCCTTCGTCGGCGGGTGGCGTGGCTTTGTTGGTGACATCGCGCAATTTCTTCAGGTCGGCCAGCAACTTGGCGCGCTGCTGGTCGTTTTCCAGGGACTTGATCACCTCGTCGAGGGATTGCCCCAAGGGTTCCTGGGCTTGCGGCTGGGTTTTTTCCGAGCTGCTGAGCAGACCCGGCAAACTGACTGCCTCAGCGGACGTGAACGGCAGCAACGTCAGCAGGCAAACGAGGCACAACAAAGGCAGGGCAAACAGACGGGCAAACACTGGGCAGTCAACCTCGGGAAAAGCGAATCGCCCGAGTGTACGAGCGCGCCAAAATCAATGCGAGGGCAGGGCTAGCTTTTATTCGTTGAGTTTGGCGAGGATTTTGTACACCACAGTGACCAGAATCATCATCATCCCGACCCACATGGTGAACACACCGGCATTTTTGTCGCGGAAGTTGAAGCCGACGGCCAGCAGGATCATCCCGGTCAGAATCGGGATCAGCATGGCGTGGAAGGAAGACATCGAGATCATGAGCGACAGCCTTGTCGAAGGGGATGACTTAAGTCTAGGTCGGTTTTGTGCGATGGGTGGCTTGTTGGCGTATAGCTTTTGTGGTCACAGAGCGGTTGTGGTGAGGGAGCAAGCGCCCTCACCACAGGTGGGTCAGGGCAGTTCTTTGCAGGCGTAAAACGCGCTCAGCACTTTGACCAAATGCGCCAGGTCGTGGCTGCCGCACAGTTCGCGGATCGAGTGCATGCCAAAGGTTGGCAGGCCGATGTCGACGGTGCGCACGCCCAAGTGGCTGGCAGTGATCGGGCCGATGGTCGAGCCGCAGCCCATGTCGCTGCGCACCACGAAACTCTGCACCGGCACTTCTTCGGCCATGCACAGGTGGCGGAAGAACCCGGCGGTTTCGCTGTTGGTGGCATAGCGCTGGTTGCTGTTGACCTTGATCACCGGGCCCGCGTTGAGTTTCGGGCCGTGGTTGGCGTCGTGCTTCTCGGCGTAGTTGGGATGCACGCCGTGGGCGTTGTCCGCCGAGACCAGCAACGACTTCTGAATCGTGCGCACGAATTCATCGCCCTCCGGCAGCAAGCGCCGCAGGGTCTGTTCAAGCATCGGGCCATCGGCGCCGCACGCCGAGGTCGAGCCGACTTCTTCGTGATCGTTGCACACCAGCACGCAGGTTTCCTCGGTGTCGGCGCTGAGTAGCGCTTGCAGGCCGGCGTAGCACGACAGCAGGTTATCCAGGCGCGCGCCGGCGATGAAGTCGCCATGCAAGCCGATGACCGCCGCGCTTTGGGTGTCGTAAAAACTCAGTTCGTAATCCAGCACCACGTCGGCGTTCAGGCCGTGTTCGCGAGCCAGTTGATCGGTTAGCACGGCGCGGAAGTCGACCCGCTCATCACCGGCGAACTGCGCGAGGATCGGCGGCAATTCGGTCTGCGCGTTGATCGCCCAGCCCATGTTAGCTTCGCGGTTCAGGTGAATGGCGAGGTTGGGAATGATCGCAATCGGCGCTTTGAAATCGATCAACTGGCTTTCGACTTTGCCGTCGCGACGGAAGGTCACGCGGCCGGCGAGGGACAGGTCGCGGTCGAACCACGGCGCCAGCAACGCGCCGCCATAGACTTCGACGCCCAGTTGCCAGAAGCCCTGGCGTTGCAGTTCCGGTTGCGGCTTGACCCGCAGGCACGGGCTGTCGGTGTGGGCGCCGACCAGGCGAATGCCGCCGTGCAGCGCTGAGTGGCGGCCGAGTTTGATGGCGACGATCGAGGAGTCATTGCGGGTGACGTAGTAGCGGCCATTGGCCTCGGTGGTCCACGGCTCGCGCTCGTCGAGACGCTGGTAACCCGCCGCTTCGAGGCGCTGCACCAGGCTGGCGGTGGCATGGAACGGGGTAGGGGAGGCCTTGAGGAAATCGATCAGGCCTTGGTTCAACTCTTCGCGCATAAGAAGCTCCAGACAGCAATGGGCGGGAGTTTACCGCAAAGTGCGGCGCGCGCCGAACCGCAGGTACATGAAGATTAATGTGGTCTGGTGGCTTACCGGTGGCCTGGAGGAAGCCTGTGGTGAGGGGGCTTGCCCCCGTCAGGCTGCGAAGCGGCCTCACCACAAGAGTTAGATTTCACAGGGTATTGCCGTGGCTATTAGAACGGCGCCGGGCACTCGAAGCGCAGGCGTTCGCCGCTTTGCGGATGGGTGAAGCTCAGCATGCTCGCGTGCAGGCACAGGCGGGGCCAGGCGGCGAGGGCTTGCGGGTGGGCGTAGAGGCCGTCGCCCAGCAACGGATGCCCGATCGACAGCATGTGCACGCGCAACTGATGCGAGCGGCCGGTGATTGGCGTCAGTTCGACCCGGCACCAGTCGCCGCAGCGTTCGAGCACGCGCCAGAAGGTCAGCGCGTGTTTGCCGAATTCGTGGTCCACCACGTGCCGTGGTTTGGTCGGCGGATCGTAGCGCAATGGCAAATCGATGCTGCCGCTGTCCAGTTCCGGTTGCCCCCAGCACAACGCGGTGTAGGCTTTTTCGGTTTCGCGATCATGAAACTGCCGCGACAGCTCGCGGTGAGTGTCCGGGTCGCGGGCCAGCAGGATGATGCCCGAGGTTTCCCAATCCAGCCGATGCACGATGCGGGCTTCCGGGTAGCCGTTCTCTTGCAGGCGGGTGATCAGGCAATCCTTGTTATCGTCGGCCCGGCCGGGCACGGAAAGCAACAGGGTGGGTTTGTCGACCACCAGCACGGCGGCGTCCTGGTGGATGATGCGGATATTGGACAGCGGCATTAAAACAGCCTCGTAACAAACGCC
>NZ_JAVLSB010000061.1:0-164765 GCF_031583775.1 Pseudomonas rhizozeae | reverse complement strand
ATAAAGTCGGCGCCGCGTTACGCACAAATTTGCGCAGTTATTTTCGAGCGACAACACTAGAATACCTCCAACCTTTTTCAGAGCCTGAGCCCTTTATGGCAGATCCGGTTGACGCCCCAGGGCTGTCAGATTTACCGCTGGAAGATGTGGTCGCGTGCCACGAGTGCGATTTGCTGATGCGCAAGCCGCCGCTCGCCCGCGGAGAGAAAGCAATCTGCCCGCGCTGCGGTTACGAGCTGTACGCCCATCGACATAATGTGGTGCGGCGCAGTCTCGCCTTGGTCATCACGGCACTGTTGTTGTACGTGCCGGCGAACTTTTTACCCATCATGCAGCTCAATCTACTCGGGCAGACGTCACACGATACTGTGTGGACGGGCGTGGTCGGTCTGTTCAATAGCGGCATGCAGGGCGTTGCCGTGGTGGTCTTCCTCTGCAGCATGGCCATTCCGCTGCTGAAGTTGCTGTGCCAACTGGCGGTGCTGCTGAGTATCCGTCTGGATATCGGGCGCAACTACGGCCTGTTGCTCTATCGCATTTATCACCATCTGCGGGACTGGGGCATGCTCGAGGTCTACCTCATGGGCGTGCTGGTGGCCATCGTTAAGCTCGTCGATATGGCGTCGGTGAGCTTGGGCCTGGGGTTGGCGTGTTTTATCAGTCTGTTATTGATCCAGGCCTGGCTCGAAGTGGTGATGTCGCCGCACCAGATCTGGCAAGCGCTGTCAGGAGAAGATGCCCATGCGGGCGATTGATGCGGGCATTCTGATTTGCACGGAGTGTCATGAGTTGAACAAGCAGGAGGCTGACACTGACGGGCAGGAATGTACCCGCTGCGGTGCACGGGTGCATGGCCGCCGCCCCAACAGCGTTGCGCGGACTTGGGCTTTGCTGGTGACGGCCGCGATTCTCTACATCCCGGCCAATGTGCTGCCGATCATGACGGTCGTCTCGTTGGGCCAGGGCGATCCCAGCACCATCATGTCGGGCGTAATTCAACTGGCGCAGCACGGCATGATCCCCATCGCCGCCGTGGTGTTCGTCGCCAGCATCCTGGTGCCGACGTTCAAACTCGTGGGCATCGCCTTGTTGCTGTTTTCCGTACAGCGCCGCCAACCGCTTTCAGCGCGTCAGCGGATCTGGATGTACCGCTTCATCAAGTTCATCGGCCGCTGGTCGATGCTGGATATTTTTGTGATTGCCATCCTGGTGGCGGTGGTGAACTTTGGACGGCTGGCCAATGTAGAGGCCAACCTCGGCGCTGTCGCTTTTGCCAGTGTGGTGATTCTGACGATGCTGGCCGCAGTAACTTTCGATCCCCGACTGATTTGGGATAACACGGAGTCGGACGACGACCATGACTGATTTGCCTAAAGCGAAAACCCGACCGGCTTCGAACTGGTCGGCCATTTGGGTGTTGCCCCTGATTGCCTTGATTATCGGCGGCTGGCTCGGCTGGAAAGCCTACAACGAGACCGGGCTCGAAATTCAGGTGCGCTTCGAAAGCGGTGAAGGCATCCAGGCCAACAAAACCGAAGTGGTCTACAAAGGCATGTCGGTCGGCAAGGTGAAGACCCTCAAACTGGATGACGAAGGCAACTCGAAAGGCGTGATCGCCACCGTCGAGATGAACAAGGACGTCGAGCAATACCTCAAGACCAGCACCCGCTTTTGGCTGGTCAAGCCGAGCGTCACCTTGGCCGGGATCACTGGCCTGGAGACCCTGGTGTCGGGCAACTACGTTGCGATCAGCCCCGGCGAAGGCGAGCCGACCCGCAAATTCAAGGCCCTGGCCGAAGAGCCACCGCTGTCCGATTCCAAGCCCGGCCTGCACCTGACGATCAAGGCTGATCGACTCGGTTCGCTCAATCGCGGCAGCCCGGTGTTTTACAAGCAGATCAAAGTCGGCCAGGTCAAAAGCTACTTGCTGTCGGAAGACCAAAGCACCGTCGAGCTCAAAGTTTTCATCGAGCCGACCTACGCCAACCTAGTGCGCAAACACACGCGTTTCTGGAACGCCAGCGGCATCAGCATCGACGCCAACCTCTCCGGCGTGAAAGTACGCAGCGAATCTCTGGCCAGCATCGTCGCCGGCGGTATCGCCTTCGCCACCCCGGAAAACCGCAAAGACAGCCCGCCCACCGACCCGAGTCTGCCATTCCGTCTATACGAAGACTTCGATGCGGCCGCTGCGGGGATTCGGGTCAAGGTCAAGCTGACCGATTTCGAGGGCATGCAGGCCGGGCGCACGCCGGTGATGTACAAAGGCATCCAGGTCGGCGCGCTGAAAGCGCTGAAGATTGATCCGGACCTGTCCAGTGCCACCGCCGAATTGACCCTGGACCCACTGGCCGAGGATTACCTGGTTGATGGCACGCAGTTCTGGGTGGTCAAGCCATCGATCTCACTGGCCGGCATCACCGGTCTGGAGGCGCTGGTCAAAGGTAATTACATCGCCATCCGTCCTGGCGACAAGGGTGGCGCGCCCAAGCGTGAATTCGAAGCACGGCCCAAGGCGCCGCCGCTGGATCTGCGCGCGCCTGGCCTGCACCTGGTGTTGTTCACCGACAACCTGGGTTCGCTGGAGGTCGGCAGCCCGATCCTCTACAAGCAGGTCAAGGTGGGGTCGGTGCAAAGCTACCAATTCTCCAAGACCAAGAAACAATTGGTCATCGGCGTGCACATCGAGAAGGAATACGAAAACCTGGTCAACGCATCGACGCGATTCTGGAATGCCAGCGGGATCACCTTAAGCGGCGGCCTTACCGGCGGCATTCAGGTCAAGAGTGAGTCCCTGCAAAGCCTGATGGCCGGCGGTATTGCGTTCGAAACGCCGGAAGCCAAGGCGCCGCTGCAAAAGCGTGTACCGCGTTTCCGCTTGTTCACCAGCCACGAAGAAGCGAACCAGAAGGGCACCGTGATCACCATTAAGCTCGACCGCGCCGATGGCTTGCGGCCAGGCACGCCGGTACGGTTCAAAGGGCTGGATGTCGGCAAGGTCGAAGACGTCGACCTCAGTGATGACCTGCAATCGGTGATGCTTACCGCGCGCATCAGCGAAGTGCCGGAGCGTATCGCCCGGTCCGGCAGTCAGTTCTGGGTGGTCAAGCCCGAGTTGGGGCTGATCAAGACCGCCAATCTGGAGACCCTGGTCACCGGTCAATACATCGAAGTGCAACCGGCGGCAAAGAACCTCGGTCCGCAGAAGAACTTCGTGGCTTTGGCCAATCCGCCGGAGGTCGTGACTAAAGAGGCGGGGCTGAGCCTGGTCTTGAGTGCTGCCCGGCGCGGGTCGCTGAAAACCGGCGTGCCGGTCACCTACCGTGAAGTCACCGTCGGCAAGGTCACCGGTTACGAACTGGGCCAGACCGCGGACCGGGTACTGATCCACATCCTGATCGAGCCCAAGTACGCGCCTCTGGTGCGCAGCGGTACGCGATTCTGGAACAGCAGCGGTTTCGGCTTTGATTACGGATTGTTCAAAGGCGCGACCATGCGCACCGAGTCGCTGGAAACCCTGATCCAGGGCGGGATCGCCTTCGCTACGCCGGACGGCGATCGAATGGGCAACGCTGCGCGGCCTGAGCAGACCTTCCCGTTGTTCGATAAATTCGAAGATGAATGGCTGACTTGGGCGCCGAAGATTTCACTCGGTAAATAGCGGATGAAGGGGCGTCCAGCGCGCCCCTTTTCACATGCCTTCAGGAATGGATCGGCAACGCCAGTCCGAACAGTACAAAAAACCCGCCACAGACTTTGTTGAAGCGCCGCCCGGTCCTGGCTAACCACGGCCGGACCCGGTGTGCAGCGCTGGCCACCATGTATTCAACGATGAACTCCACCACGGCGTAGGTCAGCGCAATGGTGATCGTCTGCGCGATGATATTGCGGTGCGGATCGAGGAAGGGCGGGATAAACGCCGTAAACAGCAACAATGCCTTGGGATTGGAAATCGCCGAAACCAACCCCTGACGGAACAGCGACCACCGGCGGAAGGTGGTCGTATCAGTCGCTTCAAGACTCACCGGCGCCGACCGCCAAAGTCCGAAACCGAGCCAGATCAAATACAAGCCGCCAACAATCTTCAACGCAGCAAACCAGGTGGCCGACGCCTGGATCAGCGCCCCCAACCCCAGCGCACACAGCGACAGCACCAAGGCAAAGCCGAGGACGCCGCCGGTGATGGTGAACAGCGCTTTGCGGCTGCCATGAAGGGCGCCGTGGGTCAGTGCCAACAAAGCGTTCGGCCCTGGCACCACCGAGATGCCGCAGCAAGTAATCAGATACAGCAACCAAGTCTCGAAAGGCATGATCAGATCCGCAGAAATATTCAGGCCCGAAATCTAGCGGGTGAACCACGATCATGAGAAGCGCATAATTCACGTCTTAATCATTCGATTAACGAATAGAGGTGACGACGATGCCTGCCAGCGATTTGCAGATCGATTGGCTCAAGTGTTTTGTGGCGGTGGTGGATGCCGGCTCGTTGTCAGGTGCTGCCCACGAGGTCAACCGATCGCAGTCCGCCGTCAGCATGCAAATGAAAAAACTCGAGGCCGCGCTGGGTCGGCAGTTGTTGAACCGCGGCCCCCGGCACTTGCAACTCACCGCTGACGGCCAGACGCTGCTGAGCTACGCCCGGCGCATGCTCGCCCTGCACGCTGAGACCCAGGCGGCGTTTCACGGTGAAGAATTGACCGGGCGGATCCGTCTCGGCGTGGCCGAGGATTACGCGGCCCGATACCTCACTCCGCTGCTTAAGCGCTTCTCGCCGCGCTACGCCGGTGTGGAAATTGAACTGGACTGCGAGCAGTCCACCGCGCTGATTCCCCGGGTGCGCAGCGGCGATCTGGATCTGGCGCTGGTGTCGCGAGATTCGCCGCAAACCGGCACCTTTCTGTTCGAGGAACCCATGGTCTGGGTCGGCTCGGCGCAGTTCGAACTGTGGCGGCGCGACCCGGTGCCCATCGCCGTCTACGAAAGCGCCAGTCTGGCACGGCGATATGCGGTGGACTCCCTGACCCATCAGGGCCGCCAATTCAAAGTGGTCTACAACAGCTCCAGCCTCGCCGGCCAGGTTGCTGCGGTCGAGGGCGGTCTGGCGATCGCTGCCATCACTCAGTGCACGGTGCAGCCATCGTTGCAGGTGTTAAGCAGTGAGCACGGCTTGGGGCCCATCGCGCCGATGGAAGTCTCGATCCTGCGTAGCCGTGCTTCTCGCGGGTCGAAAGCGGTGAATAGCCTGCATGCGTTCATCATCAGCGCGCTGAGATCCAAGACCTGACATCGCCACACGAAATCTCGACCATAAAAAAGGCCGCGATCCAACAGATCGCGGCCTTTTCTTTGTGCGCTGAAATCCGAATCAGACTTCGTCCAACTCCGGTTCATCCGCTGCCACATTGACGGTGGCCTTGACCTCGTCATGCCGGCGAATGTATTTCCAGTCAGCCTCGTCGATGTAGATCCCCGCCGGGCCGCTGCCGCCTTCCAGGTCGATGGCGACACTGGCGCAGACTTGCGGCTTGACGCTCGCCAGGATCGGCACGAAGCCCAGTTGCAGGCTGGTTTCCAGCAGCGCGGCCTGGTTCTTCTCGTCGATGTCTGCCGCTTCGTCGAGGTAGTACGGCAGGCGCACGCGACCGGCCTGGTCGCGGTCCATCAAGTGCAGCAACAAATACATGTTGGTCAGTGCCTTGATGGTCATGGTGGTGCCGTTGGAGGCCGCGCCGTCGATGTCGGTGTGGATCACCGGTTGACCGTTGACTTTGGTGATCTCGAACGCCAGTTCGAACAAATCCTTCAAGCCGAGCTGGTTGTGGTTGGCCGCCACCAGCCGCGCCAGGTATTCCTTGGCTTCTTCGTTCTTGTTGTCCTGATCGGCGCTTTGGCTGAGGTCGAACACCGACAGGGTTTCGCCTTCCTCGTACTGACCGGCGCTGTGGATGATCTGGTCGATGTGCTTGAGCGCTTCCTTGTTCGGCGCGAGGACGATGCGGAAGCTCTGCAGGTTCGACACCTGACGCTTGTTGATCTCGCGGTTGAACAGCGCCAGTTGGTGCTCGAGGCTGTCGTAGTCGCTGCGGATGTTGCGCAGGGTCCGCGCAATGTCGGTGACCGCCGCACGCCGCGCCTTGCCCAGGGTCAGGGCTTCGTCGGTGCGGTGCGCGTAAGCGTTGATCAACAGTTGCAGACGCCGCTCCATGTCGTCTTCGCTGTCGAACTTGGCCACGCCTTTCAAGCGCACTTGCGCATACAGCGCTTCGATCTGCCCGTCAGCCCGCAGCAGCCCCTGCCAACTGTCCTGATAGTCGTTGAGCAGCGGCAACAGGTTGTCCATGGAGTCGTCGACCGGGTCCATGAATGGCGTGCCGAACGGCATGTCCGCCGGCAGCAACTGGCGACGGCGCAAAGCGTCATCGAGGGTACGCTGCTTGGCTTCCATGTCGGCGATCTGCCGGCCGACCAGTTGCAGCTTGGCCGACAGTTGCTGTACTCGTTCGGTGAAGGCGTCGCTGGAGCGCTTGAGTTCGTCCTGCGCGGCTTCCATCTGCGCGAGCTGTTCCAGCTTGTCGCCTTCCTCGGCGCTGAGGGTTTGCGCGCGGCGGAAATCTTCCAGGGCTTTTTGCGCGTCCAGCACTTGCTGGTACAGCGCTTCGGTCTGGGTCTTGCTCGCCGCGCGGTCAGAGGCTACGGCTTGCTGGGTTTTCAGTTGCTTGAGTTCTTTGTCCAGGCGTTCCTTTTGATCGCGCAGCGCGGCGCGATCGGCCAGGGCTTGCAGGGCCGGCGGCTCGATGTGCGAGATATCGATGGACAGGCCCGGCACGTCGAAGCGCTCGCCTTTGAAGCCATCGAGGATCAGCTCCAGGGATTTGACCCATTGGCCGTCGTCATCCAGCGAGATGCCGTGCTCGCCCAGCGGTAGGCTGAACAACGCGCTGTTGAACAAACGCATCAGGCGCTCGACGTCCTGTTGCGAAAACTCTTCGCGCAGGCGGGCGTAGCTGTTGTTGTCGGCGTGATCGAGTTGTTGCTTGACCGACTTCAGGCGTTTTTCCAGATCCCGCAGGCGTTCCTCCAGGTCTTCGGCGCTGAATTGCCGCGACTGCGCCAGGGCGCCGGCCAGTTCATCGTGCGCGTCCTTGGCCGCCAGCAGTTGCTGTTCCAGGACCTTGACGTCGTCCACCAGGGCGAAGCGATGCTTGAGCACCGACAACTCGCCGAGCCAACGCTGCACGCCGGTGATTTCCCGCTCCAGGCGCATCAATTCCTGAGTGCCGCCGCGTTGATCGTTTTGCAGCGAATCCTGCTCGTTGCGGTAGTGCTCAGCTTGAATCGTCAGTTCTTCCTTACGCGCGCTGGCGTAATCCGACCAAGTCCCGAGCAGTGAATCGAGCAGCGGCGACAGCCGATGCAATTTGCCGCGCAGGATGTCGCGCTGTTTCACGCCGTTGGCCAAGGCTTCGACCAATGGGCCGGCGGCCACCAGCGAGTGGTAGTCCTGCTCCATGCGCCGCACATCGCGGAACGCTTCTTCGCAGGCAGCGATGTAGTCGACGCTGCCGGAGCGCAGGCTGTGCTCGAAGGCATCGAGGAACAATTGCTTGAGCTTGGCCGCGGTGATTTCACGCATGTGCAGCAAGTTGATGAACAGCGCACGGAAAGTCTTCAGGCTCTGCTCGCTGGTGGAACGCAACGGGATCAGCGTCAGGTCCAGCGGGATCGAGGTGTGGCCGCCCACCAGCAACCGGCGCAGTTCATCGGGCTTGAGTTCGTAGGCTTTCAGGCCTTCGCGCTCAAGGTTGGTGAACAGCTCTTTCTGGCGCAGGCAGGTGTCGTTCTTCTGGTAGTGCGCCAGGTCGAGCTTGCCGGCATAAGCGAAGAACTGGTGACCGAAGCCACCGCCCGGGCCGCGCCCGACCACGCCAATCACGTGCGGGCCGTGGGGCAGCGAGACTTCGACGAGGATGTAACTGGTGTCCGAGGCGAAGTAAAAGCGCCGGGACTGTTCCAGGCTGTACTTGCCGAAACTCATGTCCGACATGCGCGCCAGAATCGGGAACTGCAAGGCGTTGATCGAGGCGGATTTGCCGAGATTGTTCGCGCCGTACACCGACAGCGGTTCTTCCAGCGGAAACAGGCCGAGGCTGTAGCCAGCGGTGTTCAAAAGGGCAAAGCGGCGGATGCCGTAGCGTTCCTGGCTCATGCGTCGGTCTCCTGTTCTTCGGCAATGGCGCGGGCGAGGGCGACTTCTTCACTTTCTTCAGCGTCGAATTCGCTTAGATCGAGCGGATCGTCGGTTTCCAGCAGTTTTTCGTCGCTGTCGTCATCGATCAACACCGGCACCGGCAACGGCAATACGCTGTGCAGACTGGCGGCGAGGTCGCGGTCCTGCTGCACCGACAGACACACATCGAGGAAACGGTGCATCGGCGGCAGGAAGCGGTAGATGCCGGTTTCTTCGCTGGCGAAACCGAGCTGCGTCATGCGTCGCATGATTTTTTCTTCGAGTTCTTCGACGGTCTGCACTTCGGCCTGGATAAACAGGTCGCGGTACTTCTCCAGCAGCGACGGCAGTTCGTCGCGGCCCAGGCTGCCGCCGTCGAGTACGGCGATCGGGTCGCGGCCCTGGTCGGCCAGGTGCTCGACCACGATGAAGGTGAACAGCGCCAGGCGTTGCGCGGTCTTGTTCACCGCTGCGGCGGCGTTGTCCGGCACGAAGTAATAGAAGCCACGGGTGTCGCACACCAGCTCAAAACCCAGGGCCTTGAACAAGGTTCGGTACTGGTCCTGGCAATTGGACAGTTGCGCGTACAGCTCGGGGTCGCGGCGGCTGACGTGGTAACCCTTGAACAACTCGCGAAAGATTGGCGCCAGTTGGGACAGTTCGGAAAGATCAAGATGCATTGGGGATGCTCGCAGAATCCTCGGCGGCGCTGTCGCGGGCCGAGAGCAGGGCGAAGGAGCGCAGGCTGACCTGGTGCTCATGGGTGTGGTAGTCGCGACGTTCCAGACGCTCGCGCTTGAAGCGTTTTTCCCGCGACAGGCGCGAGAACCAATAGAGCAATTCGTCGGTGGCGCCGTCCGGCTCCTGCTCCAGCAGCCAGGTCATCAGGTCCGGCATCGGCAGGGCGTCTTCGCAGCGTTCGAGCATCTCGCGCACCGTGCGTGGCGCGCGCGGAACGTGACCGCCGCTGTGGGTCTTGTGCGCCTTGGGGAAACGCGCCGGTTTCGGTTCAAACCGGGCCAGGGCGTAGACGTAGGCTTCGACCTGACTGGCGCTGCCGAGGAAGGTGCTTTGCGGCCGGGTGAACATGGGCATGGCCGCTTGCGGCACGGCATCGAGGCCTTTGCGCCGGATCGCCGCCAAGGCCAGCGCCGCGCCCCGGGTTACCGCGTTGTGCCGGCGCGCTTCTTCGCGCAGCGGCAGCAGCAGTTCGCGTGCGTGGCGCAGGGTCAACTGGGCGCTGGTCTGCATTTCGAGGATGCGCGCGTGGGTGCGCAGCAGCATGTCGTCGTCGACCAGATGGCCGAGGCGCTGCTGCTCGGTGAGCATCTTCAGCAACACATTCTCGACCTTGCGCACGCCTTGTTCGAAGGCGCCGTCAGCGTTGACCAGCTGGATCATCGGTTCGACGTATTCGTCCCAGGTCGCCAGCACTTCGGCGTAGCGCTGACGCAGCGGGATCTGCCGGTCGCTGGTCTTGGCCCGTTCGGCGACGGCCACCAGGGCTTGTTCGTCGTTGGCGAGCTTCTTCAATACATCGCGTACGCGCATGTCGAGCAAGCGCAATTGGCGCGCCAGATCATTGCCGTCGCGGATGTCGAATGCATCCTGGATGTACCCAGCCAAGCGTTCGAGGTGGCGCAGGTAGGCTTCGATTTCCAGGCACAGGCCCAGGCGATGTTCGCGGCGCAGGTAGGCGAGGAAATCGTGGATCTGTGCATTCAGCTCGAAACGGTTCGGGCTTTTCGCCACGGGAACCAGAATGTCGAGGCGAATCCACACGTCCAGCAGGCTGGTGATGTCCTGCGGGGTGCTGTCCAGTTGCTGGGCGGCCAGTTGCGTGCGCAGTTCGTTGAGGCTCAGGGTGCCTTGGTCGAAGTGCTCGCACAGAGGCTCCAGAAGTGCCCAGTGTTCGGCGAGGGCGCGCAAGACGCGCTTGGGTTCGATCATTGGAATGGCCGGCTGGTTGGCGATTAAAAGCCGCGATTGTACTGCATCAGGGGCAATGCGATTCACTCTCGGGACGGGCTGTCGGCTTTTCTTTGGGCAAACGCCGTCGGCGAATCAATCAAGCGCGGGCGATCTTCAGCGAAGGGCGGTAGAATCGCTCCACTTCAGTTATCCACAAGTGGCCGACCCTTGCTAATCGAGTCCCGTCGCCGCGCCTATCTGACCGCCATGCAGGTGGTCAACTGGCTGCCGCGCACCGAGTTGCCCTTCGCCGCGCCGTCACGGCCCGAGTTGCTGGAGATCCAGGAGCCGCCGGTGGTTGGCGCGCCATTGCCGGTGGCAACGCCCGCGCCGGCGGCCAACGCCGCGCCAGTGGTGACGGCGCCACCGGTCGAACGGACGAAAATCGACGTGCCGCGTCCGTCCCTGGCCAGTACTCGCACCAACGCTCAGCCTGAGGAAGAGGCCGCACCGGTGGTGGTCAAGGCGCCCATCGTGCCGCCTCCGCGTTTCTCCCTGCAATTATTGCGCGCAGGCCGTTGCTTGCTGCTGGTGGAGTTACCCACAGGCGAAACCTTCCAGACCCGCGACCCCGCTTACCTGTTGCTCAAGGACATGCTGCGCGCCGCCGGTCTGCCGGACAGCCCGCAAATCGTCGGCGAGCCGGTGCGCTGGCCATTGCTGGCACGCGGCACTATGGACCAGGGGCCGGACGCGGCGCGCGACTTCGTGCAGGGCTTCGTCTCGGCCCGGCTCGAAGACGCTCCCTGCGTGTGTCTGTGGCTGATCGGCCTGCCAGCCGTGCGCTTTGCCGGCGAAGCCAATGCCGAGTCGTTCAACCGTGAGTTGCAAGTCGAAGGCCTGGGCTCGGTCTGGGCCTTGCCCGGCCTGGAATTATTAATGGAAGAGCCACAGCGTAAGGCTGATGTCTGGCAAAGCATGCGTCGGCTGATGGCGCGCTGGAAAGAACCGAATGAGTGACGCTGTATCGTTCCGCCCGATGACCGAGGCGGACTTGGACGCTGTACTGAAGATTGAATACGCGGCGTACAGCCATCCTTGGACCCGCGGGATTTTCACCGACGGCCTGGGCAAGTATCAGATCTGGTTGATGTTCGAAGGCCAGCAACAGGTCGGGCATGGCGTGGTGCAGATCATCCTCGACGAGGCGCATCTGCTGAACATCACGGTCAAACCGGAGAATCAGGGCCGTGGCCTGGGGCTGATCCTGCTGGAGCACCTGATGTCCCGCGCCTACGCCGCTGAGGCCCGAGAATGCTTCCTGGAAGTGCGCGACAGCAATCGCTCGGCGTTTCGCCTGTACGAGCGCTATGGCTTCAATGAAGTCGGCCGGCGCCGGGATTACTACCCGGCGGTCGGTGGGCGTGAAGATGCGGTGGTCATGGCCTGTACCTTGGTGGACTGATTTTCAAAGCTTCGCGAGCAGGCTCGCTCCTACAGGCGCGACGCCAAGCCACTGTGGGAGCGAGCCTGCTCGCGAAGGCGTCCTTGCGGACGCCACAGAGTTAACGCTTGCCATCCAGCGGATCGCGCCGCGCCAGTTCTTCTTCATCTAATCCGTTCCCGCCGCCGATCTCATCCTCATCGACTACGCTCAATTCCCAGTCGGCCGGTTCGTCTTCGCCAGCCTCTCTGGCATCCCGCGCGCCGTCTTCGCGGATCAGGGTTTCCGGGCTCATGTCGTCATCCGTAGACTCGTGGTCATCGGTCGAAGCGCCGGTCAGTCCGGCTTCGCGAACGCGCTCGTCGGGAATCAATTGCTCGCGTTCACCTTCAGGCAATTCATCACCGATTTTCGCGGTCGGTTCGTCTTCGTCGAAATCGAGCTCACGCATCGAACCCATACGGTCTTCGTTATCGTCGATGGGTTCCGGTTGCGCTGCATCGTACGGGCGTCGTGAATCATTCATGGCAATTCCTCATACTGTGGGCCTTACTGGGGTGGACTCACAGGGCTGGCGAGAATTCCGCTGGCCTTCATCACAGGATTTTCTGCGGCGCATTGGTGACCCCGGCGGACGGGCGGCTGTCAAACCAGCGCATCATTCTTGAGGCATCACAGCATGAACGAACTACAAGATCTGATTGATAACAACGAACGCTGGGCCGAAGCGATCAAGCAGGAAGATCCGGACTTCTTCTCCAAGCTGGCCCGCCAACAAACGCCGGAGTACCTGTGGATCGGTTGTTCCGACGCCCGGGTGCCGGCCAACGAGATCGTCGGCATGCTGCCCGGCGACTTGTTTGTGCACCGCAACGTGGCGAACGTGGTGCTGCACACCGACCTCAACTGTCTGTCGGTGATTCAGTACGCAGTGGACGTGCTTAAGGTCAAGCACATCCTGGTCACTGGCCACTACGGCTGTGGCGGTGTGCGCGCGGCGATGCAGGATCGCCAATTGGGCCTGATCGATGGTTGGCTGCGCTCGATTCGTGATCTGTATTACGAACGTCGCGACGAGTTGGCACAGTTGCCGACCGAAGAGGAACGTGTCGATCGCCTGTGCGAGTTGAATGTGATCCAGCAAGTGGCCAACGTCGGCCACACCAGCATCGTGCAGAACGCCTGGCATCGCGGCCAGCCGCTGTCGATCCACGGTTGCATCTACGGCATCAAGGACGGTCGCTGGAAGAGCTTGAACGCCACCATCAGTGGTTTCGAGCAATTGCCGCCGCAGTATCGGTTACGTCCAGTCGGCGCGAGCTAAGCAGCGATCTCAACGCAGCCACAAAAAACGCCGCCCCTGTGCGAACGGGGGCGGCGTTTTTGTTATCGGGAGATGGCGGGCTCGGCCGGCAGCGCTGGCGCGGTGACCGAGCGTTGCGCGGTGACCGCTGTCGGCGAGCATTTGGCCTGCGCCTGAGCGGGCGTCAGGTTGCGGACCGAGGTGAAGAATAGCTCGCAGGTTTTGTCTTTCTGCGTCACTTGCCAGGTCTGCATGCAGTGGCTGAGCAGAGTTTTTGGATCGCTGCCCGGTTGGCTGCCCATGCCCGCCTGCCAGCACGCCGCGCTTAAATCCTGTCCCATGACGCTCAGGCCGGCGGCATCGGCCTTGGCCTGGTCACCGCCATAGCTGGCCGGGTCCGCCGCGTACCAGATGTAACTCGGGTGGTTGGCGCCCAGCACCGGCACCGTCACGCCGTCCGACCAGCGAATCAGCGCCAGGCCCAGCACGTTGACCGTCACCCCGTACTGCGTCTTCAACCAGTTACGCACTGGCGCGCCGAACGCGACCATTGGCAATCCCGTGCCGCTGGCGCTGCGGCTGACCTCCCGGACCATGGTGGTCTGGTAGTCCTTGAAATAGTCGTAGACGCCTTCCAGATCCTTGCCGGCCGAGGAGGGCGCGGCGATGGGTGCGATGTCGATAATGGTCTGGTAGGCCGGCGTCTGTGCGGCGGGAATGCCGTTGTCCTCCAGCAGTTGGGCCCAGCGATCGGTGGTGGCGGACTCCAGATAATCCTGCGCCTGGGTCAGCGAGTAATCCGGCGGAAAGTGCAGCAACTCGACGCTCTTGCGGTTTTCCAGGGCCATGCCCAGCGGCAGGAACAGGTACCAGTTGAACGCCCATTTCTGATCCGCGTTCAGCTTGCTGGCGCCGCTGTAGGCCAGGTCACCCGCGTCGAGCAGCGCGGCCAGCGGTTTTTCGTAACCGGCCGGCACGCCGCTGATGGCCGCGTAAAGCTGCCCATTATCGGTTTTCACTTCGACCTTAGCGGTGCTGTAGCCATCGCGCTGCACACTCTGGGTCAGGTAATGCTCGACCGTTTGCTCCAGGGTCCAGTTGCGAAAACAGATGACGTTGCAGTTGTTGGGATAAGCGAACAGCCGCGTGACCCGTTCCGTGCTGCCCAGCTTGAGGTCGGCGTCGGCATAGGCGTCGGCGCTGCCCAGGGTGGCGGCGGCGAGTGCGGTCAAGGCGAGGGTGGTGCGCAGAAGGGTACGGCGTGCGGGTTTGAACATGCTCAGATCCTTTTCAGCGTGAGCCCGCGGACGGCGGGCGGGGAACTCGCAAAAGCCGGGCGTCAGCCCGGCCGCATGTGGGTCAGCGGGAATCCCGGCCAGTAGCTCTGGCAGAGCACCGTCACGACCACCATCATCAGCAAAAAACCTAACTGCAACGGACTCCAATGTGCCCAATGCAGCGCCGTCAGCCAGGGATGGCGAGCGGCCAGGGCGGGGTCGATGCGGCCCATGCGTCGCTTGTGCAGCAGGCCGATGCTGATGAATCCAAAGTAGCTGACGAACCCCAGCACCCCCAATAACCCGGTGAACAGCGCTAACATGGCCAGTTGCGGCACGCCGTGGCGCAGCAGCAGCCAGCGGCTGTCAGGGTTCACGCGAGGGGGAATCAGGCGCTCGGTCAGGCGCAAATCCTGAGTGATGAACGTGGCCGTGATCGGCTCCCACCAACTCATACCGAGCCGGGCGAACCAGATCGGAATCCACGCGATAAATAATCCGCAGAGGAAACTCAGCCCCGGCGAATACTGGTTGTGTTCGCGATAGAACAACGCCAACGCTACGGCTACCCCGGCCCACACTCTGATCCAGGTTTCTGCCAGCACCGGGCGTGGCAAAAAGCGCCGCCAGAAGTACACATCGCGATACGGCAAGCGTTCGATCAGTTGCGGATACCGCCACTTGAGGTTGTCGGCCAGGTCCTGGCAGGCCTGCCATTCATTCAGGCCAAACCCGTCGATCATTTTCTTTTGCTGCTTGGGCGACATGGGTGTCATCAGCAGATGCGCGGCTTGCACGTCGGCGGCCCAGATGCGGTTGCCGTCGACTTTGTCCTGCAGGTTTTGATAGAAACTTTCCTGCTGGCAGCGCTCCACCAGTGCTTGCCAGATCCACGCCGGCTGCGGGTGCACGCTCTTGGCATCGTCCCAGTCGAACAACCGGCAGACCCGCTCGAACAGCGGCACGCTCCACTGGCTGTCGTGCAGTTGCTGCATAACCATGCTTTGCCACTGCTGACGCCGGTCGAACACCTGCAACCACGGCTGGGCGCTGTAGGCCTTGAGCTGGTTGATGTATTCGCGTTCCTGGCCGTCCTCCAGCCAGTACTGCAATGTCTGCTGGTAATCCTGCAACAAACCGCTGGCCAGCGCGGTTTGTTGCGCCTCGCTCATGGCCACCCGTTGCCACGGCGTCAGCCATTCCAAATGTTGCGCGGCCCAACGGGCGACCGAACTGCGCAACGCCGGATGATCAAAACACAGCTGCAACAAGTGCCGTTCGAACGCCTCAGTGCAGGCCTGCGCTTGCGCCTGTTGCCAGCGCTGGCCGAGGTTCTCGGACGACAAGCCGTCGAGCAACGCACGGGCCGCGACTTCGCTGGCCGGGACGGTCGGTGCCTCGAACAGCGCGGGCTCGACGGGTTTGATGCGCTCGGCGGCATCGCTCGCGGGCTGCAGCGGATCGCGGCGAGTCTCAGCGCCTAGCGGGTCGACCCGGGTGAGTCGCTCGACCACCGTGTCATCAGACGATTCCAGCTCCCGCTCCGCCCGCCAGCGAGCCACGCTGAGCGCGTGCTCGTAGGCTTCGCGCAAACGCTGGAAGCCCTCGGGGTCCTCGTCGGGGCGATGCACCTTGAGCAGCCGCGCATAGCTGCGCTTGATGCTGCGTTCGTCGGCATCCTCGTCCAGTTGCAGCACAGCCCAACACGTCATGGCGCGCGTTCCTTAATGCCAGAAACCGGCGTCCAGGGTTTCCAGTTGCGCATTGAGCTCACCACGCACCTCGCGGATGCGCCGTTCATCCTGGCTTTCCAGCGCATGCTGGAAATACCCGGCCCATTGCGCCACTTGCTGGCGCAGATCACCGAGGCTTTCCTGATACAGCCGCTCGAGCCGCGCCACCAGCAGCGTGTTGACTTGCTGCTCGCGCGGATGAATTTTCAGCAACGCCAGGGCTTGCAGGCGTTTCTGGATGTCTTCCGGGCTCAGCACACCGGGGTTGTTCTCGATCACCAGCGAATGCTGTTCGCCGGTTAGCGGGATGTCGACCTGAGCTTCGAGCAAGCCGTTGTTGTCGTAGGTGAACCGCACGTCCAGCGACACTTCGCCGGCCTTGCGCTTGGGCACCGGGATGTCCAGTTGGCCTAGGGCGACGTTGTCTTTGACCAGGCGGCTCTCGCCTTGAAAGATGTTCACCAGCACGCTTTTCTGATCGTCGTGCATCGTTACCACGGTCTTGACCTTGCTCACCGGCACGATGCTGTTGCGCTCGATGATCGGCATGTAATGGCCGCGTTCGATGTTCTGCCCGATCTGGTTAGCGATCTCGATGCCCAAGGTGTAGGAGCAGACGTCGGTCAGCACCACTTCTTCCAGCGCCGCACTACGCGCCTTCAGCGCTGCCTGCACCGCCGCGCCGTGGGCCACCACTTCATCGGGGTTGAGGGTGATCGACGGAAAACGCCCGAACAGCCCGGCCGCCAGTTTGCGCACCAGCGGCATGCGCGTGGTGCCGCCCACCAGGAGGATTTCATCGAGGTCGCTGACGCGAATCCGTGCATCCCGCAGCGCCCGCTCGATCGGTGCGCGCAAGCGTTCCAGCAACGGTGCGTAGAGTTCGGCGAGTTTTTGCTGGGTGAGCGACAGGCTCCATTGTTCACCACCGACCCGCAGCACGAACTCGGCGCTCGTCTCCTGGCCCAGCGCTTTGCGCACGCGCTCAGCCTCTCGCCGCAACGGCTGGATCACCGCATCGGTCGAGGGGAAATTCGTTACGTTGCGCATTTTGTCGACAAAATGCTGCAGCAGCACTTCGTCGAAATCTTCGCCACCGAGGAAGTTATCCCCAGCGCTGGCGCGGACTTCCATCACCCCTTCGAACAGCTCAAGGATCGACACGTCAAAGGTGCCACCGCCGAGGTCGAACACCAGAAACGAGGTTTCCTTGCCGCGCTGATGCAAACCGTACGCGAGCGCCGCCGCTGTCGGTTCGTTGATCAGTTTGTCCACCTTCAGCCCCGCCAGCTCACCGGCAATCCGCGTGGCTTTGCGTTGGGCATCGCTGAAATAAGCCGGCACGCTGATCACAGCTTCCAGCACCGGCTCGCCGTAGGCGCGTTCGATGTCTTCCTTCAGGCTTTTGAGCACCAGCGCCGAGAGTTCTTCCGGACGAAAGGCGCGGTCACCCAGATACACTTCATGTGCGCTGCCCATGTGTCGTTTGAACAGCGAGGTGGTCTGCTTCGGGTGGGTGTGCAAGCGCTCTTTCGCCGCCTGGCCGACCAGAATCCGGCCCTCGTCATCGAGCCCGACCACACTGGGCGTCAGAAACTGCCCCAAGGCATTGGCCACCAACTCGCTGGATTCCCCACGCCACACGGCTGCGAGGCTGTTGGTGGTCCCCAGGTCAATCCCTACGATCATGACAACGAACTCCCTGCGCTCAGAAAAGGCTTGAAACAGTTAATCGGCGCACAAGGATATTACTGGAGCGGGGAAGTGGTAAAGAAAAGTAGTGGCGCGATGCCATTATTTGCGACGAGCTGGCGTCGTCAGCCTTCATTTGGCAAGCGTGCTTTTTTTCGTGATCTGACATTAGGTGAACGCTGGACTCTTTCACCAGCATTCCACTCAGCCACCATGGTTGTACATGTATGGTTTCAACAAGACGGCTGGCTGCTGAAGGGGGCGGTGTTTCCGATCTGCCAGCACTGCTAAACTCGCGCGAAACTCCATTTGGAACTGGTGACCTATGAAACCGTCCACCGCTCTGGAACTGAAACGTGCGGCTGTCCGAGAGCTTGTAGCTCGCTTTCCAACCAGCAATCCCAGAGTATTTGGTTCGGCCCTGTTGGGGACTGATGTCGAGGGTAGCGATCTCGATTTACTCGTTGACGCACTCCCCGGTACCACCCTTTTTGATTTGGGAGGGCTGCAAGTCGAATTGGAGGATCTGTTGGGCGTGCATGTCGATTTGTTAACCCCTGGCGATCTTCCGCTGAAATTCCGACATCTGGTGCTGGCTCAGGCCTGTCCTGTATGACGCGCAATCAATCGCCCCCGATCAAACGACCCAGGGGCGATTTTTTATGCGTTACGGCATCACCGGCGCGACATACGCCAAGGTTGTCCCCAACGCCCAGAGCAGGAACAGCACGATCGGGGTGTGCACCAGCAGTTGCACGAACGAGAAGCCGATCAAGTCGCGGGCCTTCAGGCCGAGTACGCCGAGCAGCGGCAGCATGTAGAACGGGTTGATCAGGTTCGGCAGGGCTTCGGCGGCGTTGTAGATCTGCACGGCCCAGCCGAGGTGGTACTTGAGGTCGTTGGCCACTTGCATCACGTATGGCGCTTCGATGATCCATTTGCCGCCGCCCGACGGGATGAAGAAACCGAGGATCGCCGAGTACACGCCCATCAGCAGCGCGTAGGTGTCGTGCGAGGCAATCTGGACGAAAAAGGTCGAGATGTGGTGAGCCAGCGTCTGGGCGTCAGTGCCTTTGACGGTGGTCATCAACGCCGCGATCGAGCCGTACAGCGGGAACTGGATCAGCACGCCGGTGGTGGTCGGCACCGCGCGGGAGACCGCATCGAGGAAGCTACGCGGCCGCCAGTGCAGCAGCGCGCCGACCATGATGAACAGGAAGTTGTAGGTGTTCAGCCCGGAAATCGCGCTGATCGCCGGCTTGGTCGAGAACTCATGGAACAGCCAGCCCGCCGCCAGCAGCGCCAGCAGAATGGTCAGCAAGGGGCTGTGTTCCAGCCATTCGCCGGGACGGGTGCGCGGTTGCAGTGGCGGCAGGTTGAAGGCGGGATCGACCCCGCAGGCCTCGGCGTCGCGGGCGGAATTCGGGCCGGGCGCGGTGGCATAGGCGACGATCAGCGAGACGATGATCAGCGCCAGCAGCATCACGCCGGACTGCCACAGGAAAATGGTTTGCGTGAACGGGATCACCCCGGTAATCGACAGAATCGACGGCGGCAGGCTGGCCGGGTTGGCCTGCAATTGCGCGGCCGACGACGACAGGCCCAAGGCCCACACCGCGCCCAGGCCCAGGTAAGCGGCAGCACCGGCGGCGCGGTAGTCCATTTTCAGATCGGTACGGCGGGCGAGGGCGCGAACCAGCAAACCGCCGAACACCAGCGACAAGCCCCAGTTGAGCAGCGATGCGACCATGGAGATCAACGCCACCCAAGCCACCGCCGAGCGGCCGTTTTTCGGGATCTTCGCCAAACGGTCGATCAGCTTGACCGCGGGCGGTGAGCTGGCGACCACGTAACCGCCGATCACCACGAAGGCCATCTGCATGGTGAACGGGATCAGGCTCCAGAACCCGTCACCGAACGCCATCGCGGCGTCGGTGGGTTTGGCGCCCATGGCCAGGGTGGCCACGGCGACGATAATCACTGCCAGCGCGGCAAACACCCAGGAATCGGGGAACCAGCGTTCGGCAAAATTGGAGCAGCGCAGGGCAAAGCGCGCATAGCGGCTATCTTCGATATCGGCGGCCACGTCGTGAACCTCGGTTATTTTTATGATTGTTGGCGTATTCAGGGCCGCGCAGGCCCTGCGGATCAGGTGCCAACAGTAAATCAAACCGGGCTTTTTTGCGGCGCTGATTTACCGCTTTATGACTATGGTCTAACGGGTTGTCCGCCGGGGCATTTGCGTAGACCATGGGCGCCTTGGTTTTTGCCTCTGCCAGAGTTTGCCTGCCATGACTGCCCACACCGCTTCGCGCCCGGCGCCATTCAATCGTTCGGACTACAAGACCCTCGGTCTCGCGGCCTTGGGCGGCGCGCTGGAAATCTACGATTTCATCATTTTCGTGTTTTTCGCCCTGACCTTGAGCCAGTTGTTCTTCCCGCCGGAAATGCCCGAATGGCTGCGGCTTCTCCAAAGCTTCGGGATTTTTGTCACCGGCTACCTGGCACGGCCGCTGGGCGGAATTCTGATGGCGCATTTCGCCGATCGACTGGGGCGCAAAAAGGTCTTCAGCCTGAGCATCCTGATGATGGCGCTGCCGTGTCTGCTGATCGGCATCATGCCGACCTACGCGCAAATCGGCTATTTCGCCCCATTGCTGTTGCTGGCGCTGCGCATTCTGCAAGGCGCGGCGGTGGGCGGCGAAGTGCCCAGCGCCTGGGTGTTCGTCGCCGAGCACGCGCCGCTGGGCCATCGCGGTTACGCCTTGGGCTTTCTGCAGGCCGGGCTGACCTTCGGTTACCTGATCGGCGCATTGACTGCGACCTTCCTTGCCCAAACCTTCACCCCGGAGCAAATCCTCGATTACGCCTGGCGGTATCCGTTCCTGCTCGGCGGCGTGTTCGGCGTGGTGGGCGTGTGGTTGCGCCGCTGGCTCAGCGAAACCCCGGTGTTCATGGCCTTGCAAGCGCAACGGGAGGCGCGGGTCGAATTGCCGCTGCGCACCGTGTTGCGCGAGCATCGCCTGGCGATGTTGCCGGCCGTGCTGCTGACCTGCGTGCTGACCTCGGCGGTGGTGGTGTTCGTGGTGATCACCCCGACCATGATGCAGAAAACCTTCGGCATGAGCGCCAGCCACACCTTCGGCCTGAGCGCCTTGGGCATTGTGTTCCTGAACATCGGTTGCGTGATCGCCGGGCTGATCGTCGACCGCATCGGCGCCTGGCGCACGGTGATGCTCTACAGCCTGCTGCTGCCGCTGGGCGTCGGCGTTCTGTACGCCAGTCTGATCAGCGGCAGCGAATGGATTGGCCTGGCCTACGCCGTTGCCGGTCTGGGCTGCGGCGTGGTCGGCGCGGTGCCGTCGGTAATGGTCGGACTGTTCCCGGCGCGGATCCGCGTCTCGGGGATTTCCTTCACCTACAACATTGCCTACGCCGCTTGGGCCAGCGTCACGCCGCTGCTGTTGATCGGCCTGATGCCCTGGAGCCCTTGGATCTGCGTCATCTTCTGCGCCGTAATGGGCGCCGTCGGCATCGGCAGCGCCGCGTACTTCGGCGCGCGCATGCCCACGGTGGGCAGCCATCGCGTGGCGCCTTGTGTCTGACGGCAGGGGAATCAGCCAGGCTCAGGGCTCGAGCGCCACCAACATATCCACCTCCACCGACGCACCTTTGGGCAATTGATAGACGCCGACCGACGTGCGGGTGTGTGCTCCGGCATCACCCAGCACGGCGTATAACACTTCAGATGCACCGTCCGCCACTTCACTCTGCTGAGTGAAGTCCGCCGCGCTGTTCACAAAAACATTGATGCGCAGCACTTTCTTCACGTGATCCAGGCTGCCCGTTTGCTGGATCAGCACCGCGAGGGCGCGCATCGTGCAGAGTTTTGCCGCGTATTACGCCTGTTCCAGGGTCACTGCCTCGCCGACGCGGCCGGTCACCATCACCGTGTCATTGACCCGCGGGATCTGGCCGCTGATGTACAGGTCATTGCCGTTGCGCACCGCCGATACATAGTTGCCACCGATGCGTATCTCGCCGTTGAAGGTGTGGCCGATCTGTCGAGCGACGGCATGGAAGCGCGATTGCCGTGAGAGTTCCATGGGACGACTCCGCTGAGGTTGGAGCCTTGACTATAAACCCGCGCGAAAATGCTGAAACGATACAGATCCGGCGGATTTTTCCACGCGAGGATTATTTTTGCCGAGCGGTCGAGAGCGGCTCTTCAGAAAAAATCGGCCAAGCCGATCCAGAGCCTGCAGCCGCGCTTCTCTCTTTCGCTCATCGGTACTTTTCCATGTTCAACAAACGCTTGAAGCAGGAGCTGTCGGCTCTTCGCGAGGAACTCTCCAGCCTTCTGCAAGTGAAGGAAAGCCTGGAAAGCGAAATGATCGTGCTCAATCTGGATGCACAAGGGCACGTGCAGTCGGTGAACCAGAATTTCCTCGACGAGATGCACTACAAAAGCGGCGAACTGATCGGCCGAGCGATCGACGAGATCGTGCCGGCGCACGTGAAGGCGGGCGAGTTTCATCAACGTTTCCGCACCGCGTTGACCCGCGGCGAGCACTTTGCCGGCACCGTGCGCTTGCTGCGCGGCAATGGCCAAGAGGCGTGGCTGCGTTCGATCGTGCAACCGGTGCGCGGCGCGGACGGACGGATCAAGCATTTTTCGATTTACTCCAGCGACCTGACCCGCACCATCGAAGCCTCCCGTGAACACGAAAACCTGATCGGTGCGCTGGTGCGCTCGACGGCGGTAATCGAATTCGACCTCACCGGCCATGTGCTGACGGCTAATGAGCGGTTTCTCAACGGCATGGGTTACAGCCTGGCGCAGATCAAAGGCAAGCATCACCGCACGTTTTGCCTGCCGGAGGAGTACAACAGCGCCGAGTACCAACATTTCTGGAAACGCTTGAACGCCGGCGAATTTGTCGCCGAACGCTTCAAACGCGTTGATAGCCACGGTCGGGTAGTCTGGCTGGAAGCGTCGTACAACCCGGTACTCGATGCCAACGAAAAGCTCTACAAAGTGGTGAAGTTCGCTACGGTCATTACCGAACAAGTGCAACAGGAACAGGCGGTCGCCGAAGCCGCGACCATCGCCTATGGCACTTCCCAGCAGACTGACAACAGCGCCCAGCGCGGCACGGCGGTCGTCACCCAAGCGGTGGACGTGATGCGTGATTTATCGCAGCACATGCAAACCGCCGGCGACGGCATCGAAGCGTTGAACGAGCAGTCGCTGGTGATCGGCACCATCGTCAAAACCATCAGCGGTATCGCCGAGCAGACCAATTTGCTGGCGCTCAACGCCGCCATCGAAGCGGCCCGGGCTGGCGAGCAGGGGCGCGGGTTTGCGGTGGTGGCCGATGAAGTGCGGCAACTGGCGTCGCGCACCAGCCAGGCCACCGCCGAGATTGTCGGCGTGGTGCAGCAGAACCAGGACATGGCGCGCAACGCCGTGGCGCTGATCACCGATGGCAAACGCCAGGCTGAACAAGGCCTGGCCCTCGCGGCCGAGGCGGGCACGGTGATTGTCGAAATCCAGGACGGTGCGAAGAAAGTCGTGGACGCGGTGGGGCGCTTCGCTCATCAGTTGTCGAATTGATCACCTTGGCTGTCAGGCAACACTAGTCAGAGAACGGCGTGTCGCGGCGCGATGGGAGGGCGGATAGCGTTACACTCGCTGTTTTTTACAGGAGCCCGCCATGAGCGCTTCCCATCGTCGCCCGGTGCCGTTGGCCAAGGCCTATCGTCTACTCAATCACGGCCCGACCGTGCTGGTCAGCGCTGCGCATGATGGCCAGCGCAACATCATGGCGGCGGCCTGGGCCATGCCGCTGGACTTCGAACCGCCGAAAGTTGCGGTGGTGCTCGACAAAGCCACCTGGACCCGCCAGTTACTCGAAGCCTCCGGTACGTTTGTGCTCAACGTGCCCTGTGTCGCCCAGGCTGATATCACCCAGAGCGTCGGTACTCGTTCCGGTCTTGAACTGCAGCAGCAACGCGGCATCGACAAATTCCAGGCGTATGGCTTGCAGACTTTCAGTGCCGATTCGATCGACGCGCCGATGCTTGAAGGTTGCGTGGCCTGGCTCGAATGCCGCGTCCTGCCGGAACCGCACAACCACCAGCAGTACGATTTGTTTCTCGCCGAGGTAATTGCCGCGCAGGCTGATGAGCGGGTGTTCAGCGAGGGCCACTGGCATTTCGAGGGTCACGATCAGATGCGTACCCTGCACCATGTGGCGGGCGGGAATTTTCTGGCGATTGGCGCCGCAGTGGTTGGCCACGCCTTGGCGGAATGAAGCCAGGTCAGGCAATAATATCGAGCCATTTATGAATGTTTTGTAATAACTAATTATTGTTTTGCGATAATTTATTGGCTATGGTTTCACGACATTCATTGTTCGTGAGATCCCCCATGACAACTCATTCCCTTGCCCGATTCAGTCAGCACATGGCCGCCGTGACGCTGCTGTTGATGGTGACCATGCTTTCGCTCAACGTACTTGTATGGCTGGTGCCCAGCCTGGCCGCCGCAGACGGTTGGGGCTTGGGTTTCGGCCTCACTGAACGTCAGCTCAGTGCGCTGGGCGGCCAAGTGGCCGGGCTCTCGGGCTGGCAAGTTTTCGGCGGGATCGTCCTGTCGAGCGTGCCATTGCTGGCGCTGGCGTCAGGGCTCGGGCACTTGCGTCGGCTGTTTAACAGCTACGCGCTGGGTCAGTATTTTTCCAGCCAGACGGCCCTGCACATGGGTAAAGTCGGGCATGCCGTGGCGATCTGGGTGCTGCTCGATTTTGTCTGCGAGCCCTTGCTCAGCGTCTGGCTGACGATGAACGCGCCCGTGGGCGAGCGCCTGATTACCCTGAGCATCACCGCGCCAACTTTCGTCGCGTTGTTCCTGGCCGCGAGTATTTCGGTGATTGCGCGTATTCTGCGGCAAGCCTGCGAAGTGGATTCAGAAAACCGCACTTTTGTTTGAGATATTTATGCCCATTGTCATCCGGCTCGACGTGATGCTCGCACTCCGTAAAGTCAAATCCAAAGACCTTGCCACGGCGATCGGTATCACCGAGGCCAATCTGTCGCTGTTGAAACAGGGCAAGGTCAAGGGCATCCGGTTGGGAACGCTGGAAGCTATTTGCCAACATCTGGACTGTCAGCCGGGTGATTTGCTGGTCTACGAACCAGATCCTGAGTGACGTCTCGCGCAGAGACACTCAATGGCATGTCCAGAGCGTCTGCGAAACAACAGGAGGCCGGCGGCAGACGATCGGCCAAGTCTTTAATTCACCCCCCGCGACGTGTTATCAAGCAGCACTTTTGCAATGAGGCTGGATGATGAGCAAGCTGCGGGTGGGGATTGTTTTTGGTGGCCGTTCGGCCGAGCACGAAGTGTCGCTGCAGTCGGCGAAGAACATCGTTGACGCACTGGACCGCTCGCGTTTCGAGCCGGTGCTGATTGGCATCGACAAGCAAGGCCACTGGCACTTGAACGATCCGTCGAATTACCTGCTGAATCAGGAAAATCCGGCGCTGATTGCCCTCAACCAGTCCAACCGCGAACTGGCGGTGGTGCCGGGCAAAAGCTCCGGGCAATTGGTCGAAACCTCCAGCCAGGAATTGCTCGGCCATGTCGATGTGATCTTCCCGATTGTGCACGGCACCCTGGGTGAAGACGGATGCCTGCAGGGTTTGCTGCGCATGGCCGACTTGCCATTCGTCGGCTCTGACGTGCTGGGTTCGGCGGTGTGCATGGACAAGGACATCAGCAAACGCCTGCTGCGCGATGCCGGGCTGGCCGTCACGCCCTTCATCACCTTGAACCGTGGCAACGCCCACCGCGTTTCGTTCGAGGATGCCCAAGGCAAGCTTGGTGTGCCGCTGTTCGTCAAACCGGCGAATCAGGGTTCGTCCGTCGGCGTGAGCAAAGTCACTACGGCGGCGGAGTACGCGGCGGCAGTCGAACTGGCCCTGAGCTTCGATGAAAAAGTGCTGGTGGAATCCGCCGTCAGCGGCCGTGAAATCGAATGCGCCATCCTCGGCAACGACCAGCCGATCGCCAGCGGCTGCGGCGAAATTGTTGTCAGCAACGGTTTCTATTCCTACGACAGCAAATACATCGACGCCCAGGCCGCGCAAGTGGTGGTGCCGGCAAACATCAGCACCGAAGCCAGCGAAACCATTCGCCGGGTCGCGATTGAGGCGTTCCAGGTGCTGGGCTGCTCCGGCCTGGCCAGGGTCGACGTGTTCCTCACCGACGACGGTGAAGTGCTGATCAACGAAATCAACTCGCTGCCCGGTTTCACCCGCATCAGCATGTACCCCAAGCTGTGGCAAGCGGCAGGCATGAGTTACGGCGAACTGGTCACGCGCTTGATCGAGCTGGCGCTGGAGCGGCACACGGCGCGCCAGGGTTTGAAGATCAGTCGTTGAATCCAGCCCAACGTCTCTACGGTAGAACGCTGAGCACCGATTTAATCCCCCAACGCCTCCCCCTCCCGCCGCGGATCCGCGCCACCGAGCAATGACGCTTTTCCCTGGGCATCCTTGACCCGCACGATTGCCTGGGTGCCGCTGGTCATGTCGATTTCATTGACCTGATGCCCCTTGGCTCGCAAGGCCTCGATCAAGTCGGGGCTGAATTGCCCGGCTTCCAGTTCGGTAGCGCCGTTGCGGCTGCCGAAGTTGGGTAGGCTGATGGCCGCTTGCGGATCGAGGTTCCAGTCGAGCAGGCCGAGGGTGGTTTTGGCCACGTATTCGATGATCTGCGAGCCACCAGGGGAGCCGACGGTCGCGACGAATTCGCCGCTCTGCCGATCAAAGATCAAGGTGGGCGCCATGGATGAGCGCGGGCGTTTGCCGGGCTCGACGCGGTTGGCGACTTTCTGGCCGTTTTCTTCGGGGGTGAAGGAAAAGTCGGTCAATTGATTATTGAGCAAAAAGCCCTGGACCATCAGGTGCGAGCCGAACGCAGCCTCCACCGTGGTGGTCATCGACACGGCGCCGCCAGCATCGTCGACGGCAACCACTTGCGAAGTGGACAGGCGCAGCGGCGAGCGGTCCGGCGCGTAAGCCACTTGAATGCCGGGCGGCGTGCCGGGCTGGGCTTTGCCCATGCTGCGTTCGCCAATCAACGCGGCGCGGCCGGCCAGATAATCGGCGTTAACCAAGCCGTTGACCGGCACGGGGACGAAGTCCGGGTCGGCGACGTACAAGGCGCGGTCGGCGTAGGCCAGGCGTTCGGCTTCGGCGATCAGGTGCACGGCTTGCGGATCGGGTTCGTGGCCGGCGAGCCGATCAGTCTCGCGCGGCTTCAGCGGCGCCAAGGCGTAACGTGGCTCGCGCCGCTCCAGGGCCTCGAGCGTGCCGAGTACCTGCGCCACGGCGATGCCGCCGGAGGAGGGCGCCGACATGCCGCAGACCTCCCAGCGCTTGTAGTCGGTGCAAAGCGGCTTACGCTCCTTGGCTTGATAGTCGCGCAAATCGCTTAACGACAAACTGCCCGGATTAGCATGGCCCTGCACCTTGGCGACGATTTCCTCGGCGACAGCGCCGGTGTACAACACGTCCGGCCCTTCCTTGGCAATGCGTTTGAACACCGCCGCCAGGGCTGGATTTTTCAACAACGTACCCACGGCTTTTGCCTGGCCATTGGTATCGAGGAAATAGGCGGCCATCTCGGGTGAGCGGGCGATGAAACGGTCACCAGCGATGAGCTGATGCAGGCGTGGCGAGACCGCGAAGCCGTTTTGCGCCAGGGCAATCGCCGGTTCGAACAGTTGCGACCACGGCAGCCGACCGTGTTGCCGATGGGCCAAATGCAAGGCGCGCAATACCCCCGGCGCGCCCACCGAGCGACCGCCGATTTGCGCCTGGGAAAAGCCCATCGGCTGGCCGTCGGCGTTCAGGAACAACCGCTCGGTCGCCCCGGCCGGTGCGGTTTCGCGACCATCGTAAGTGCGCACGTTTTTGCCGTCCCACAGCACGATAAACGCGCCGCCGCCGATGCCGGACGATTGCGGTTCCACCAGGGTCAGCACCGCCTGCATGGCGATGGCCGCGTCGATTGCCGAACCGCCCTGGCGCAACATCTGCCGCCCGGCTTCAGCGGCCAACGGGTTGGCGGCGGCCGCCATGTGCCGCTCGGCGCGCACGGTCTGCAGGGCGCTGCGATAACCCGATGCGGCCTCAGGGGCGGCGGGCAGGGTGGTTGGCGCATCGGGAACATCGGGGGCGTGGCAGGCGACCAGGCTGAGGGCGCTGGCGATCAGCACCAGCATCAGTCGGGAAGCCGCGACGCGACGGTGATGGTTCAAGGTCCCGGAAAAGAACACGCGGCAGACTCCGTCCGTGGGCAAGAAATACCCGGACTGTATCGGCGGGACGAGTGCCGCGCAACGCTGCATATGTTTAAGCGCATGCCCGGAGTCGGCGTTTTGCCCTTCGTCAAACGGCGTATTTTCTGTGGGGGCGTGGGCCAAAGCGCTGGCGGCGCTGCCGACGATTTGAGCGGGGTCGCCGCTATCAGCCGAGCATTTCGCTGGTGAGATCGGCCAGGGCGCGCAGTCGGTCCATGCGGCGCATGTCCTGGTGGTAGCCCATCCAGATATCCCGACTCGGTGGCGGCTCAGACAGCTCAATGCGCTTGAGCGTCGGTAGCTGGTCGCCCAGGGATCGGGGCAGCACGGCTACCCCCAGGCCCAGTGCGCACATCTGCGCCTGAACCGTGCGACTGCTGCTGGTAAACGCTCTCGTTGCCTTGGGCAACATCTGAGTGAGCCAAACCACATCCGGGTAATACGACTGCGCGGTGCTCATCAGAATCACCTTGGCATGCGCGCCGTCTGCTCCAGGGTCGAACGGTTTCGACACGCTCGTGTAAAGCCCGTAGGGCATGGTCATCACGCGCCTCTGAACGATGTCGGGCTCGTCGAACGGAATGATCCGGAACGCGATATCAGCTTCCCGGCGCGTGAGATCCGACAACCGTTGGCCGGCAATCAGTTCCGGCACCACCCGTGGATGGCGTCGCGTCAATTCCATGAGCACCGGCGACAATACGTAACACGCAAACCAGTCGGCGGAGGAGATGCGCAGGATGCCCTCCGGCTGGTCATCGTTGCCGTCAATCCGCCGTTCGATGGCCAGCGCGCTGGCTTCCATCTCCTCGGCAAGACTGAGAATTTTGTCGCCCATATCAGTCGGCACCAGGCCTTCGCTGGTGCGCCGGAAAAATCGCTGCCCACTGGCTTGCTCAAGGGCCTGCAAACGCCTGCCCACGGTCGGATGACTCACGCCCAACTGCTTGGCCGCCGCGCCTAGCGAACCCTTGCGCGCAATGGCCAGGAAAAACCGCAGATCGTTCCAGTCCATTGTCCTGCCCGTACAAATATGAACGGGAAATATGCAGCAATGGCAGTTCCGCCGCAACGGCCTGAACGCGAGTATGGGCCCACATCCCTATGGCGCAATCGCCACAACCTAAAGCGCCTGCCGTCGTCATTGTTAGCGAGACAACCACAACGTTCTTGTCCCGGCAAAGTACGGCGTTTATCTATGAGTCCTGAATATGACTTTGAAACATGACCCGAAAACCGAACCTGATCCCCGCCGATGGCTGGCATTTGCCGTGCTGCTGGTCGGGGCTTTTCTCTCGCCGCTGGATTTCTTTATCGTCAATGTCGCCTTGCCTTCGATAAAAAGTGGCCTGGTGATTAGTTCTGCCGAAGTTGAATTGGTTATTTCAGGCTATGCCGCTGCTTATGCGGTGTTCTTGATTACGGGAGGACGTCTGGGGGACTTGTACGGTCGCCGCAATGTGTTCTTGTCTGGAATGGCCGGCTTCGGTGCCTCTTCAGTGATATGCGGCCTCGCACTCTCACCTTCGATGCTGATTATCGGGCGAGTACTTCAGGGTTTAAGTGCCGCAGCGATGGCGCCGCAATGCCTGGCGTCTATTCATGCGCTGTTTCCCATGCATGAACGTTCGCGTGCGTTGGGTTTATACGGCGCAACCATCGGTCTGGCGGCAATCATTGCTCAAGCGTTGGGCGGCTTATTGATTGCGGCTGATATTTTTCATTTGGCGTGGCGGGTGATTTTTTTGATCAACCTGCCAATTGTCGCGGCGGTGTTTATCGGCGGGATACCGCTGTTGCCCGATGCTCGCAGCCCGAATCCAGCCCCACTTGATGTCATCGGTGTGCTGTTGTGCGCGACTGCGCTTGGCTTTCTGGTAGTGCCCCTGGTTGAGGGGCGGGAGATGAATTGGCCGTGGTGGATGTGCCTGATGTTAGTTGCATCGCCCGTCATCGCTTTCGGCTTCTGGCAATACGAAAAGCAGTTGGCCCGTCGCGGCGGTACACCATTGGTGAGCCCGTCCTTAAGCCAGTCGCCAGAACTGGTGATTGGTCTAACCGGTGTCTTGTTCTTTTATGTGGTGTCCGCGTTCTTTTTAACCTTCTCGGTCTACCTGCAAGAGGCATTGGGGGCGAGTGCATTAATGGCCGGCTTGATGTTCGTGCCCTGCGGCATCGGTTTTTTCATCGGGCCGCTCACCACCCCCTTTGCCATTCAACGCTTTGGCCGGTTCGTGCCGGCGCTGGGGATGCTGTTGGAAGTCTTCGGCTGCTTGCTGCTCAGCGCCGCAGTGGCCGTGGCACCGCCGGCACAAAGCCCGCCACTGGCGCTGGTGATGCTCGCGTTGGGGTTGATCGGATTTGGCCAGGGTTGGGCATTGCCCACCCTCGTTCGGACGCTGATCGATCGCGCGCCTTCCGGCGGTACGGGGATGCTTTCCGGGGTTGTTAACTCAGCGCTGCAAATCAGTTGCGCACTGGGTGTCGCGGTGCTTGGCGGGGTTTTCTTCAGTGTGGCGACGCCTTTGCCGACGCCGACTTCGTTAGGCACCGCCTTCAGCATCACGATGCTCTGCATCGCCGGTTGTTTAACCCTTTCCGCACTTTTGTCGGTGTACGCATCGGCACCTGCTATTAATCACACGCGTCAGGAGTACAGCAATGAACGATAAATTCGCGAATAAAGTTGCAGTTGTCACCGGTGGGTCAACAGGGATCGGCTTTTCGATTGCCGAGGCACTGATCACCCAAGGAGCCAAGCGCGTTTACATCACCGGTCGCTCTGAAACTTCCCTCACTCGTGCAGTCACGGCATTGGGCAGCGCGGCGATTGCCGTCGTCTCGGATGTTGTGAACTTGCGCGATATTCAGCAGCTAAGGGAGTTGATCGAGAACAACGATGATCAATTGGATGTGGTGTTTGCCAATGCCGGCATTTGCGAGAAAAGAGTGTTCGGCGAAACGACCGAGCAAGACTTTGATCGAACCTTCGATATCAACGTCAAAGGCGTGTTCTTTACGGTTCAGACACTCTTGCCACTGATCAAGGATGGCGCTTCGGTCATTTTGACTTCATCTATCTGCAGCAGTAACGGGATGTTGGAGTTGGGCGCGTACAACGCGTCGAAGGCGGCTGTCCGTTCGTTCGCCCGGACTTGGGCCAATGAACTGAGAGGCAGAAAGATCCGGGTGAATGCCCTAAGCCCTGGCTTCACTCGCACACCGTTGATGGAAAACAGTTTGAAACTGAATCAGCAACAAATAGACGAACTGGCGGACTGGGCGGCGCAAACCGTGCCCCTGGGCTACATGGCCCAACCAGAGGAGATTGCCTCTGCGGCGTTGTTCCTGGCTTCGGACGATGCCAAATACGTCAACGGTATCGAGCTGACAGTCGACGGGGGTATTTCCCAGATTTAAATCGGCGTAAGAGCTGGAGATTGACGATGTAGGCCTCTCTGGCTCAAGTCTCCGCTTGAGCCGGTTTCATCAGTCAGGATGCAAAACCCGATAGCCAGACACAAGAAAGCCCGCACTAGGCGGGCTTCTTGTTTTGACTCAAAGACATCGTGGGATATCTCTGAATCGGTACTTGGTGGCTACACAGGGACTTGAACCCCGGACCCCAGCATTATGAATGCTATGCTCTAACCAACTGAGCTATGTAGCCAAGTGGCGCGCATTATTCACCTGGAATGCAGATGCGTCAAGCGCAAATCTAAAATATTTCTCCACACTTTCAACCGGTTATCCGTCTGCCCCGAAAATCCGGGGCGGGCGGGGCATCAACCGAGTTGAAATCTTCCGGTATTCGCACTCAGAGCCTTGCTGCCCTGGCTCAGGGTATCCGCCGCCAGGTTCACCGCCCGGGCGCCTTCGAGCAAACGCACTGCCGCCTGATCGACCTGCTGGATGTTGCCGCTGACTTCGTCGGCGGTCGTCGCTTGCTCGTCAACCGCCGTGGCGATCTGCGCCAGGGTGTCGGTGACGCCTTGCACGGCGCTGGCAATTTCTCCCAGTCGCTCCCCGAGCCCGGTGACCGCTTGCGCGTCGGATTGCGCTTGGCCGCAGGCTGCTTCCATCAGGCTCACCGCTTCATTCACCGTGCTGCGCAAGCTGTCGACGGTGCCGGCGATTTGCGCGGTCGACGACTGAGTACGCTGCGACAGACTGCGCACTTCATCGGCCACCACGGCAAATCCGCGGCCCTGTTCACCGGCGCGGGCCGCTTCGATGGCGGCGTTGAGGGCCAGCAGGTTGGTCTGCTCGGCGACGCCGCGAATAGTGTCGACCACCAACTGAATCTGCTGCCCTTGTTCGCTGACCCGACCTAGCGCCGCGGCGGTGTCATTGAGGCGTTGATTGAGTTGCTGGATGCTCGCGGTGGTGCGCTGGCTGTCGCGGCTGCTGTCGGCGGCGATGCGTTGCGTGTGTTGCGCGCTGCCCGAGGCCTGTTCGCAACTTTGCGCGACGCCTTGCGAGGTGGCCGCCAATTGCGTGGCCGCTGCGGCGATCTGGCTGATCTGCAATTGCTGCGCTTCCACTTCACCCAGGGCACCGCTGGAATGTTCATTGAGGGTGCGCACGGCGTTGCTCAGTTGCAAAGTCTCGTGGTCGACGCCGAGCATGCTGTTGCGCAATTGCACCACCGCCACATTGAGCGCGGTGCTGATCGCCGCCAGTTCGTCGCGACCCTGCACCGGCACTTGCAGGCTCAGGTTGCCGTCACGCAGCGCTTCGGCGAGCAGCGTGATGCCGCTGGCACTGCGGCGGATCGAGGCCTGCAAGCACACGAACAAGTACAGCGCCGCCAGCAGCAGCGCGCCGAAGATACTCGCCACCACGATGAACTGGCGCAGCGCCGAGCCCTGGTAATGGTCCAGGCGCTGGTCAAGGGAGATCAGCGATTGCTGGCGCAAGGACGCCAGGTTGCCGAGGAGGGCGTCGAGGCTGCGTTCGAAGTCTTCCGGCTTGAGGTTGATGCTGCCGCCGAACACGCCGTCGTCCAGCACTTTGAGGCCGGCATCGAGTTGCGTGAGGCTGTCGTGGTATTGCCCGGCCCAGCCTTGCAGTTCGCTGGGCAGGCGTGCTTCCAGCAGGCTGGCGGTTTTCACCAGTTGCTCGCGGGCGTCGCCGATCCGCCCGCGCAGGTCGCGCAGTTGCAAACGGCTTTGCAGGGTGAACTGCCCGGACACCACCGAGGCCTGGCCGACACTGGCGAGGCGCCCGACGCGCTCGATCAGGTCAGGCGCATGCTGGGTGGAAATCTGCGTCAGCAAATAGGTTTCCAGCCATGGCGCCAGGGTCAGGCGATTGTCCATGGCGATCTGTTCGCGCAAGGCCTGCAAGGCACTGAGGGCAGAGGTGAAACGGTCATAACCGTCTGGCCACCAGCCGACGCTGCCCAGGCTTTTCGAGTCGAGGCCGTTGAGCGCGCTTTGCAGGGCCTGATAACGGGCGAGGGTTTGCTCTCCGGCGCCTTCGTTATTCAGGGCATTACCGAGGTCGAGGGTGGCTTGGGTCAGCGCCGGTTGCACGGCATCGAACGCGGCCATGGCGGCGAGGGTGGCCGGGGTCGGTTGGCGATTGGTTTCCGTGGCGCGCCAGCGTGCGGCGCGGTCTCGCTGGGCGGCGAGCAGGTTGTCGAGGGAGTCCAGGGCCAACAGTTGACGCACCCCGGCCCGTTCGCCGGCCATGAGGTTGAGCTTGTCGCGGTAATCCTGGCCGATCATCCACAGGCTACCGCCCAGCGGAAGGATGAACAGCAGAAACAGCAATTGGAATTTACGCGCGAAGCCAAAACGCCCCAGCAGTCCGATCCCCGGTGATAAAAAAGCCTGCATGCCCCATGACTCCCGTGAACGCCTCGCACCATCTGTGTGCGTCGCGATGGTCAAATCGCAAGCGGCGCCCTGTAAAAAGGCCTCGAAAATTCCCCCCGGTCCGCTCTGTAGGCCGACGCTGTAGAGAAACTTCCCATTCTCGACGCCCTTTGTAAGGGCGCCGCGTTGAAGGCGATTAGCAAGGCAAGATTTGGACCATGGCGTTGCGCTATCACCTGTGTGGCGACGATTAACCAACTCGTTAGCAGGCTAAGGGGATGGCGTTCACGCACTGAAAAATGGCACATTGGCGCACCTGCAATCGTGCACTCATTCGCTGTACGGAATTTCCCATGGCTATCAGCAACGCCCAGGCCGGCGCGACGCCCGCGCCCGCTACTTCACAAAGCAGCCCACTGGTCATGCGCATCATCGGCGCCGTGGCGTTGGCGCACTTGATCAACGACCTGATTCAGTCGGTGCTGCCGTCGATATATCCGATGCTCAAGGCCAATTACGGCCTGACCTTCACCCAGGTCGGGCTGATTACCCTGACCTTCCAGTTGACGGCCTCGTTGCTGCAACCCTGGGTCGGTTACCACACCGATCGCTATCCCAAGCCATGGCTGCTGCCGGCGGGCACGGTGTGCACGCTGATCGGCATTTTGATGATGTCGCAGGTCGGCAGCTTCCCGCTGATTCTGCTGGCCTCGGCATTGATCGGCGTGGGCTCGTCGACCTTCCACCCGGAAGCCTCGCGCGTGGCGCGGCTGGCCTCGGGCGGGCGCTTCGGCCTGGCGCAATCGACCTTCCAGGTCGGCGGCAATGCCGGTTCGGCGTTCGGTCCATTGCTGGCGGCGGCGATCATCATTCCCTATGGCCAGGGCAACGTCGCCTGGTTCGGGCTGTTCGCGGTGTTCGCGCTCTACGTGCTGTACCGGATCAGTCGCTGGTACGCCAACCACTTGAACCTGTTCAAGCTCAAGCAAGGCCAGGCGGCGACCCATGGCTTGTCCAAGGGCCGGGTGATCAGCGCGTTGGTGGTGCTAGGGTTGCTGGTGTTTTCCAAGTATTTCTACATGGCCAGTTTCACCAGCTACTTCACCTTTTACCTGATCGAGAAGTTCGACCTGTCGGTTGCCAGTTCGCAATTGCACCTGTTCCTGTTCCTTGGCGCGGTGGCGGCGGGGACCTTCTTCGGCGGGCCGATCGGCGACAAGATCGGGCGTAAGGCGGTGATCTGGTTCTCGATCCTCGGCGTCGCGCCATTCACCTTGATTCTGCCGCATGTCGACCTGTTCTGGACCAGCATTCTCAGCGTGGTGATCGGCTTTATCCTGGCCTCGGCGTTTTCGGCGATCGTGGTTTACGCGCAGGAATTGGTACCGGGCAATGTCGGGATGATTGCCGGGGTGTTCTTCGGGCTGATGTTCGGCTTTGGTGGGATTGGCGCCGCGTTGCTGGGGCATCTGGCGGACATTCACGGCATCGAATACGTGTACTTCCTGTGTTCGTTCCTGCCGCTGCTGGGGGTGTTGGCGATCTTGTTGCCACGGACCAAAAAGGCCTGAGCCTACATCTAGGCCCTAGTGGGGGAGAGCTTTCTCGCGATGAAGAGTCAACAGTCGATTTGATGTCGAGGCTGCTGGCCTCTTCGCGAGCAGGCTCGCTCCCACCGGAACTCAAGCACAAAAAAACCGCGTATCGAACGCGGTTTTTTTTGCGGTGGCAGTCTTATACGTTGAAGCGGAAGTGCATCACGTCGCCGTCCTTGACGATGTATTCCTTGCCTTCCAGACGCCATTTGCCGGCTTCTTTGGTGCCGGCTTCGCCCTTGTACTGGATGAAGTCGTTGTAGGCGATGACCTCGGCGCGGATGAAGCCTTTTTCGAAGTCGGTGTGGATCACGCCCGCAGCTTGCGGCGCAGTGGCACCGACGCGGACGGTCCAGGCGCGGACTTCTTCGACACCGGCGGTGAAGTAGGTCTGCAGGTGCAGCATCTCGTAGCCGGCGCGGATCACGCGGTTCAGGCCCGGTTCTTCAAGACCCAGCGCTTCGAGGAACATGTCTTTCTCTTCGCCGTCATCGAGCTCGGCGATTTCCGCTTCGATCTTGTTGCAGACCGGCACGACAATCGCGCCTTCTTCGTCGGCAATGGCCTTGACCACGTCCAGCAGCGGGTTGTTCTCGAAACCGTCTTCAGCAACGTTGGCGATGTACATGACCGGTTTGGTGGTCAGCAGGTGGAAGCCCTTGATGACGGCTTTCTCGTCGGCGCTCATGTTCTTCATCAGGCTGCGTGCCGGCTTGCCCAAGGTGAAGTGGGCGATCAGTTGCTCGAGCAGGCCTTTCTGAACCACGGCATCCTTGTCACCGCCCTTGGCATTGCGCGCGACTTTCTGCAATTGCTTCTCGCAGCTGTCGAGGTCAGCGAAGATCAGTTCCAGGTCGATGATCTCGATGTCGCGTTTCGGGTCGACGCTGTTGGAGACGTGAATCACGTTCTCGTCTTCGAAGCAGCGGACCACGTGGGCGATGGCGTCTGTCTCACGGATGTTGGCCAGGAACTTGTTGCCCAGGCCTTCGCCTTTCGACGCGCCGGCGACCAGGCCAGCGATGTCGACGAATTCCATGGTGGTCGGCAGGATCCGCTTGGGATTGACGATCGCCGCCAGGGCTTCCAGGCGCGGGTCTGGCATCGCCACGATGCCGCTGTTCGGTTCGATGGTGCAGAAGGGGAAGTTCTCGGCCGCGATCCCGGATTTGGTCAGGGCGTTGAACAGGGTGGACTTGCCGACGTTAGGCAGGCCGACGATGCCGCAATTGAATCCCATGGTGTTTCCCCTCGGAGTAGAGTCAGGCCTTCTGGCTGTGCAGGTTTTTCATCGCACGGTTCCATTCACCGGCGAAGATATCCGGCAGCACGCCGAGGGCAAAGTCGATGCTGGCATCGAGTTTTTCCTGTTCGGCGCGTGGCGCACGACCCAGGACGAAATTTGAAACCATACTGGCAACGCCTGGGTGGCCAATGCCGAGCCGCAAGCGGTAAAAGGTATTCTGATTGCCCAGTTGCGCAATGATGTCGCGCAACCCGTTGTGACCGCCGTGGCCGCCGCCCAGCTTGAGCTTGGCAACGCCCGGAGGCAGATCGAGTTCGTCGTGGGCCACCAGGATTTCTTCGGGCTTGATCCGGAAGAAATTGGCAAGTGCCGCCACGGCCTGGCCGCTACGGTTCATGTAGGTGGTGGGAATCAACAGACGAACATCCTGACCCTGATGCGAGAAGCGCCCGGTCAGGCCGAAATATTTGCGGTCGGCGACAAGGTTCACACCTTGTGCTTGCGCGATGCGCTCAACAAAAAGGGCCCCTGCGTTATGCCGAGTCTGTTCGTATTCGGTGCCTGGATTTCCCAGGCCAACGATCAGTTTGATGGCAGTCACGTCAGGGGCCCTTCCTTGGAGTGTGGATAACATCGCCGCGCTGTGGAGCGGCGAAAGTGGACGAAAAAAGCTCATTTACCATGATGTAAACTCCGCGTTCTCGCCCGCTTTCTCGCTACGTTCCAGTCCGCGATGTTACTCGGTCACTCCGGCGAACAGAGTGAAATTACTCTGCAGCGCCTTCTTCCGATGCTTCTTCTGGAGCAACACGTGGAGCGTGGACGTTGGCAACAGCCTTGTCATCGCCGTGCGCCAGAGCAACAAACTCAACGCCTTTAGGAGCTTTGAGGTCGGACAGGTGAATGATCGAACCGATCTCGGCCTTAGCCAGGTCGACTTCGATGAATTCAGGCAGATCTTTCGGCAGGCAGGTCACTTCGATTTCCGAAACAACGTGCGAAACTTCGCCGCCTTTCTTGATCGGAGCTTCTTCGCCAACAAAGTGTACAGGCACGATAGCGGTCAGTTTCTGGCCGGCTACAACGCGTACGAAGTCAGCGTGCATCACGTGGCCTTTGGCCGGGTGACGCTGCAGAGCCTTGATGATGACGTTTTGCTTCTTGCCGCCAACGTTCAGCTCGATGATGTGACTGTAAGCCGCTTCGTTTTCGAGCAGTTTGGCAACTTCTTTGGCCAGCATGCTGATGGATTCAGGGGCTTTTTCGCCACCGTAAACTACAGCTGGAACCAGGCTTGCGAGACGACGCAGGCGGCGGCTCGCACCTTTCCCCAGGTCGGAACGCACTTCAGCATTCAGAGTAAAATCGTTCATGTTGTATCTCCAAAATAACCACATTCGCCCCAGCGTTTGCGACCAGCGCTAAAGGCGATATGGGCAAAAAAGCCCCGCCCCAACAGGAATGCTGGGGCGGGGCGCTTTTCGTCAACGAGATGTTTGCGAAGGGCAGGGCCCTTAACGGAACATCGCGCTGATCGATTCTTCATTGCTGATGCGGCGGACCGCCTCGGCAACGACCGGAGCGATATCCAGTTGGCGGATACGCGCACAGGCTTGTGCTGCAGCGGACAGCGGGATGGTGTTAGTCACCACCAACTCGTCCAGCACGGAATTTTCAATGTTTTCGATCGCTCGGCCCGACAGCACAGGGTGTGTGCAGTAGGCAAAGACTTTGGCAGCGCCGTGTTCTTTCAGGGCCTTGGCCGCGTGGCACAGAGTGCCGGCGGTATCGACCATGTCGTCGACCAGAATGCAGGTACGCCCTTCGACATCACCGATGATATGCATCACTTCGGAGTGATTGGCTTTTTCGCGGCGCTTGTCGATGATACCGAGATCCACGCCCAGGGATTTGGCCACTGCCCGTGCACGCACGACGCCGCCAATGTCCGGGGACACGATCATCAGGTTTTCGAAGCGTTGATCTTCAATGTCATCCACCAGAACCGGGGAGCCGTAGATGTTATCTACTGGAATATCGAAGAAACCCTGGATTTGGTCAGCATGCAGATCAACCGTGAGCACACGGTCGATACCGACGACGGTCAGCATGTCAGCGACAACTTTGGCGCTGATGGCCACACGTGCGGAACGCGGACGGCGATCCTGACGGGCATAACCAAAGTAAGGAATAACAGCAGTGATACGAGTAGCCGAGGAGCGGCGGAAGGCATCAGCCATCACGACCAGTTCCATCAGGTTATCGTTGGTCGGAGCGCAAGTCGGCTGAATAATGAAGACGTCTTTACCGCGAACGTTTTCATTGATCTCGGCTGTAATTTCGCCGTCGGAGAACTTGCCGACAGAGATGTCACCGAGAGGGATATGCAGCTGACGTACAACACGCCGAGCCAGATCGGGGTTAGCGTTCCCCGTAAAGACCATCATCTTGGACACGCGCAGTACCTGAAGGCTGAGGGTATACCTGGATGAGTATAGGAAAATGGCAGGGGCGGCTGGATTCGAACCAACGCATGGCAGGATCAAAACCTGCTGCCTTACCGCTTGGCGACGCCCCTGTATCTGTTGCAACGAATACCCAGTATTCGGTTCCTTTAGAGCAGATTTTGCAGCTTACGATGCAACATCGAAACGTTGCTTCCTTTTGCTACAAACCCTGTAAGGGTCTCTGTAAGAAGGGCCGAGACTTTATCAGCTTCAGCTTTGCTTGGGAAGCCCCCAAACACACAACTTCCAGTTCCGGTGAGTTTTGCTTCGGTAAATTTACCTAACAAATTCAATGCGTTACGTACCTCTGGGTAACGCCTTGCTACCACCGGTAAGCAGTCATTTCGACTGTTTCCCTTGGGAACGGGGCGCACTTTAATGGGAGGAGAGTTACGTGTCAACAGCGGATCTGAAAAAATTTCTGCTGTACTTACAGATACTTGCGGCACCAGCACGAGATACCACGGTTCTTCGGGCTCCACGGGCGTGAGTTTCTCCCCGACGCCCTCGGCAAAAGCAGCGTGGCCACGCACGAAAACCGGGACGTCAGCCCCGAGCGAGAGCCCTAGCGTGGCCAGGCGATCCTCGTCCCAACCCAGTTGCCAGAGGTGATTGAGACCGAGCAGCGTGGTCGCTGCATTCGAGCTGCCACCGCCAATACCGCCACCCATGGGCAGGATTTTTTCAATCAAGATGTCGATCCCCAGCGCACAACCGGATTGCGCCTGGAGTTGTCGGGCGGCGCGTACGATCAGATTGCTGTCGTGGGGCACGCCGGGAAATTCGGTGTGCAGGCGAATCACTCCATCGTCGCGCACGGCGAAGGTGATCTCATCGCCGTAGTCGAGGAACTGAAAGATCGTCTGCAGCTCGTGATAGCCGTCTTCGCGACGGCCAAGAATGTGCAGCATCAAATTAAGCTTGGCCGGCGAGGGCAGCGTCAGGCGCGCAGCGGTCATGGTCACTGCCCCAGTTTGCGCGGTTGCCATTCCTTGATCACCAGCGTGACGTCAAGGTCGGTGCCGTGCAGCTTGATGCGCTCGGGCAGCCAGTAGCCGTTCTGTTCGATGTAGCTGCTGTACTCGATCTGCCAGCCATCCTGTTCAAGGCTGGCCAGGCGACTGTCGGCTGACAAAGTCAGGCGGCTCTTGCTGTCCGGCGCCGGCAAGCCGCGCACCCACCAGGCCAAATTGGAGACCGGCAGCTTCCAGCCGAGCTGTTCTTCGAGCAGTGCTTCTGGCGTTGGTGCGTCGAAGCGGCCCTGGTTGGCGACCTCCAGCGAGACTTTGCCCGGGCGACCGGTCAAGCGCGCGGCGCCGCGACCCAGCGGGCCCGAGAGGCGGATGTCGTAGTAGTCCTGGCGTTGCAGCCAAAACAAGGTGCCGCTGCCGGAATCCTTCGGTGCACGAATGCCGATCTTGCCGTTGATCTGCCAGCCGTCGAGGCCGGTCAGTTGTTCTTTGTGCGCGCGCCATTGGGTCGGGTCGCCGTGACCCTCGACCGATTCCCGGGCGCCGAAGCCCGCGCAACCGGCGAGCAGGGCAATGAAGCTGAACACGATAAGGTGGCGCAAAAACATAATCTTAAAGAGTCTCTGATCCGGTCAGGCGCTTGATGGTGCTGCGCAGAATAGTGCTGTCGGGCTGGTCCTTGAGGAATTTGCCCCAGATTTGCCTGGCTTCACGCTGTTTGCCGTTGGCCCACAGCACTTCGCCCAGGTGTGCGGCGACTTCGTGATCGGGAAAGCGTTCCAGCGCCTGGCGCAGGTAGCGCTCGGCTTCATCCAGGTTGCCGAGGCGGAAGTTGACCCAGCCAAGACTATCGAGCACAGCCGGGTCTTCCGGGCTGATCCGATGCGCTTGTTCAATCAGTGTCTTGGCTTCGGCATAGCGTGTCGTGCGATCCGAAAGGGTATAGCCCAGCGCGTTAAGCGCCATGGCGTTGTCCGGGTCGCGCTTGATGATCAGCCGCAGGTCTTTTTCCATCTGCGCCAGGTCATTGCGTTTCTCGGCCTGCATGGCGCGGGTGTAGAGCAAGTTCAAGTCGTCGGGATATTGCTGCAGCGCGGCTTGCAGGGTTTTCCAGGCCTTGTCTTCCTGCTTGTTGGCCGACAGGGTTTCCGCCTCGATCAGATACAGCTGAATCGCGTAATCCGGCTGCTCATCGCGCTCGGCGGCCAGGCGGGCCTGAGCTTCAGCGGTCTTGCCGTTGTTCATCAGGATATCGGCCTGACGCAGTTGTGCCGGCAGGTAATCGTTGCCGGGGCCGACCTGGGCATACTCGATCAACGCGCCTTGCGGGTCGTTGCGCTCTTCAGCGATGCGGCCGAGGTTCAGGTGCGCCGAGTCGACGTGACTTTCCCGGGCAATCAGGTCTTCCAGATAACCCTTGGCCTCTTCCCAGGCCTTGGCTTCCAGGCACACCAGCGCCAGGGAGTAACGCAACTCGTCATCTTCCGGGTATTGCTGCACCAGGCTCGAAAACTCGACCTTGGCGTCGTCCATGCGGTTCTGTTCTACCAGCATGCGCGCGTAGGTCAGGCGCAGGCGCTTGTCTTCGGGGTATTTCTTGATGCTTTTTTGCAGCAGCGGCAAGGCTTCGCTACCTCGGTTGAGCCCTTGCAGCAGGCGCGCGCGCAGCAGCAGCGGGGCCACTTCACCTTCGTCCGGCGGATTGTCTTCCAGCAGCGCCAGCGCACCCTTGAGGTCGCCATCCTGTTGCAACAGCAACGCTTTGCCGAAGATCAACTGGCTGTTGTTTGGGTGGCGTTGCAATAAACGGTCGAAACTTTTCATCAAACCGTTGCGGGTGTCCTGGTCGGTGTCCGCGGCCGACAAGGCGAGAAAATCGAAATGCGTGTCGCCCTTACCCTGCAGCACCTTCTCCATGTACACCATGGAGTCGTCGTAGCGCCCGGCGCGTGCCAGTTGCACGGCGGCGGCGCGTTGCGCTTCGAGGTCGTCCGGGGCGTTTTTCGCCCAGATCATCGCGGTGTCCAGGGCGGCCTGATCGGCGCCCAGGTATTCGGCGATGCGAAAGGCACGCTCGGAGATCCCCGGGTCCTGCGTGTTGATCGCCTGGGTCACGTAGTTGTCCAGGGCAATGTCATAGCGATTGCGCTGGCCAGCCAGTTCGGCGCTCAACAGACTGAAGACGGTCTCTTCGCTGAACGAGCCGTAGACCTTGGGCTTTTCAGGGGCGGGAGTGCTGTCTTCGACCGGCGACGTAGCGTCCGGCGATACGGGTGCCATGGCCTGGCAGCCGCTGAGGAAGACAAATGCGAGGAGCAACGCGGAGGATCTATTCATATAGGAAGAGGACGACTTACCTGCGGTCGGATCATCATGACACAAGCCTTCGGCCAAACATAACCGAGTCTCGATAAGGGCCTTTATAGGGGCAGACAATTGTGACAATAGTCAGCGGTGGTTGTTCTCACTCTGGCGAAGTAGGACAATTGTCGGCTTCACGTCACCACCAGCGACTTTGAATGGCCTTCCTTGCCCTCGGTATTAACCACAAGACTGCTTCCGTAGACGTCCGCGAGCGCGTGGCCTTTACGCCTGAGCAGCTGGTTGAGGCCTTGCAGCAGCTCTGCCGCCTCACCGACAGCCGCGAAGCTGCGATCCTCTCCACCTGCAATCGCAGTGAACTCTATATAGAACAGGATCACCTTTCGGCGGATATCGTACTGCGCTGGCTGGCCGATTATCACCATTTGAGCCTCGACGAGCTGCGCGCAAGCGCCTATGTGCACGAAGAGGATGCGGCAGTTCGTCACATGATGCGCGTCGCCTCCGGGCTCGATTCGCTGGTGTTGGGTGAGCCGCAGATTCTCGGCCAGATGAAATCCGCCTACGCCGTGGCGCGCGAGGCCGGCACCATCGGTCCGCTGCTGGGACGGTTGTTCCAGGCCACCTTCAACGCCGCCAAGCAGGTGCGCACCGACACCGCGATCGGCGAAAACCCGGTGTCCGTGGCATTCGCCGCGGTCAGCCTGGCCAAGCAGATCTTCAGTGACCTGCAACGCAGCCAGGCTTTGCTGATCGGCGCCGGTGAAACCATCACCCTGGTCGCCCGGCACCTGCACGAGTTGGGCGTCAAGCGCATCGTGGTCGCCAACCGTACCCTGGAGCGCGCGAGCATCCTGGCCGAACAATTCGGCGCCCACGCGGTGCTGCTGTCGGACATCCCCGCCGAACTGGTGCGCAGCGATATCGTTATCAGTTCCACCGCCAGCCAGTTGCCGATCCTCGGCAAGGGCGCGGTGGAAAGCGCCCTGAAACTGCGCAAGCACAAACCGATTTTCATGGTCGACATCGCCGTGCCCCGGGACATCGAGCCCGAAGTCGGTGAGTTGGACGACGTGTACCTGTACAGCGTCGACGATTTGCATGAAGTGGTCGCGGAAAACCTCAAGAGCCGGCAGGGTGCGGCCCAGGCTGCTGAAGAGATGGTGTCGGTCGGCGCCGACGATTTCATGGTGCGCCTGCGCGAGTTGGCAGCGGTCGACGTGCTGAAGGCGTATCGTCAGCAGAGCGAACGCACTCGCGACGAAGAATTGCAGAAAGCCCTGCGCCTGCTCGCCAACGGCAGCAGTGCCGAAGACGTCCTGGTGCAGTTGGCCCGTGGCCTGACCAACAAGTTGCTGCACGCACCCAGCGTGCAACTGAAAAAACTCACCGCCGAAGGCCGCCTCGATGCGCTGGCCATGGCGCAGGAACTTTTTGCCCTCGGTGAGGGCTCCCCGGATAGCTCGTCGGATAAAAAACTGTAATGAAAGCGTCACTGCTCAATAAGCTGGACATCCTCCAGGACCGTTTCGAGGAACTGACTGCGCTGCTGGGCGATGGCGAAGTCATTTCCGATCAGACCAAATTCCGCACCTATTCCAAGGAATACGCCGAAGTCGAGCCGATTGTCGGCGCCTATAAACAGTTGCTCAAAGTGCAAGGCGACCTCGAAGGCGCCCAGGCGCTGCTCAAGGACAGCGACCCGGACATGCGCGAAATGGCCGTGGAAGAAGTCCGCGAAGCCAAAGAGCAACTCATCGAACTGGAAGCCAGCCTGCAACGCATGCTATTGCCCAAGGACCCGAACGATGGCCGCAACGTGTTCCTCGAAATCCGCGCCGGCACCGGCGGCGACGAGGCGGCGATCTTCTCCGGCGACCTGTTCCGCATGTATTCCCGTTACGCCGAACGGCGTGGCTGGCGGGTAGAAATCCTCTCGGAGAACGAGGGCGAACATGGCGGCTATAAAGAAGTGATCGCAAGGGTCGAGGGCGACAACGTCTACGGCAAGCTCAAATTCGAATCTGGCGCGCACCGTGTACAGCGTGTGCCGGCGACCGAATCCCAGGGCCGCATCCACACCTCGGCCTGCACCGTGGCGGTGTTGCCGGAGCCAGACGAGCAGGAAGCGATCGAGATCAACCCGGCGGATTTGCGGGTCGACACCTACCGGTCCTCCGGCGCCGGCGGCCAGCACGTCAACAAAACCGACTCGGCGATCCGCATCACCCACTTGCCGTCGGGGATTGTGGTCGAGTGCCAGGAAGAGCGTTCGCAGCACAAGAACCGTGCGCGAGCGATGTCGTGGTTGTCGGCCAAGCTCAACGACCAGCAAACCAGCGCCGCGGCCAATGCCATCGCCAGCGAGCGCAAGTTGCTGGTGGGCTCGGGCGACCGCTCGGAACGGATTCGCACTTACAACTTCGCCCAGGGTCGGGTCACCGACCATCGGGTCAACCTGACGCTGTATTCCCTCGACGAAATCCTCGCGGGCGGTGTCGATGCGGTGATCGAGCCGTTGCTGGCCGAATACCAGGCCGACCAACTTGCAGCGATAGGTGATTAAACAATGACCATCATTGCCAGCCTTCTGCGTGCCGCCGATTTGCCCGATTCACCCACGGCCCGCCTCGATGCCGAGTTGTTGCTGGCGGCGGCCTTGGGCAAGTCGCGCAGTTTCCTGCACACCTGGCCCGAGCGCATCGTGCCGTCCGACGCTGCGTTGACCTTCGCCAACTACCTGCAACGGCGCCGAACCGGCGAGCCGGTGGCGTACATCCTCGGCCAGCAGGGGTTCTGGAAACTTGATCTGGAAGTGGCGCCGCACACGCTGATTCCGCGTCCCGACACCGAGCTGTTGGTGGAAGCCGCGCTGGAACTGTTGCCCGCCACACCGGCCAAGGTGCTAGACCTTGGCACGGGCAGCGGCGCAATTGCCTTGGCCCTGGCCAGTGAGCGCCCAGCCTGGAGTGTGATGGCGGTCGACCGCGTGCTCGAAGCGGTGGCCCTGGCCGAGCGCAATCGTCAGCGCCTGCACCTGAAAAATGCCACGGTACTGAGCAGTCACTGGTTCAGCGCCCTCGAAGGCCAGCGTTTCCAGTTGATTATCAGCAACCCTCCTTATATAGCCTCGGCCGATCCGCATCTGGTGGAAGGCGATGTGCGTTTCGAACCGGCCAGTGCCCTGGTGGCCGGCGTCGACGGGCTGGACGATCTGCGGCTGATCGTCGCCCAGGCACCGGATTATCTGGAAACGGGTGGCTGGTTGATGCTTGAACACGGCTACGACCAGGCCGACGCAGTGCGTGATTTGCTGCTGACCCGTGGCTTCGAAGAGGTGCACAGTCGCACCGACCTCGGCGGCCATCAGCGGATCAGCCTCGGGCGCCTGCCATGCTGAATGATCAGGAGCTGTTGCGGTACAGCCGGCAGATCCTGTTGCAGCACGTCGACATCGACGGCCAGTTGAAGCTCAAACACAGCCGCGTGCTGATTGTCGGGCTCGGTGGCCTCGGCGCGCCGGTGGCGCTGTACCTGGCGGCGGCAGGGGTTGGTGAGTTGCACCTGGCGGACTTCGACACGGTCGACCTGACCAACCTGCAACGGCAGATCATCCACGACACCGACAGCGTCGGCCTGAGCAAGGTTGATTCGGCGCTCAACCGCCTGAGCGCGATCAACCCCGAGATTCAACTGATCGCCCACCGTTCGGCGCTGGACGAGGATTCATTGACGGCCGCCGTGACGGCGGTGGACCTCGTACTGGACTGTTCCGACAATTTCACCACCCGCGAAGCGGTCAACGCCGCGTGTGTCGCGTCGAAAACGCCGCTGGTGAGCGGTGCGGCGATTCGCCTGGAAGGGCAGTTGTCGGTATTCGACCCGCGCCGTCCCGAGAGTCCGTGCTACCACTGTTTATATGGGCACGGCAGCGAAGCCGAACTGACCTGCAGCGAGGCCGGCGTGATTGGCCCATTGGTAGGTCTGGTCGGCAGCCTGCAAGCGCTGGAAGCCCTGAAATTGCTGGTGGGCTTCGGTGAACCACTGGTCGGGCGCTTGTTGTTGATCGATGCCCTGGGCACGCGGTTCCGCGAATTGCGGGTCAAGCGTGATCCCGGTTGCAGCGTCTGCGGTGCCGCCCATGCGTGACGCGCCCATTGGCGTGTTCGACTCTGGCGTCGGTGGGCTGTCCGTGCTCGCCGAGATCCAGCGCTTGTTGCCCAACGAGTCGCTGCTGTACGTCGCCGATTGCGGCAACATTCCCTACGGCGAGAAATCCGCCGAGTTTATCCGCCAGCGTTGCCAGGTGATGGCCGGGTTTTTCCAGCGCCAGGGCGCAAAGGCCTTGGTGCTCGCATGTAATACCGCCACCGTGGCCGGCGTCGCCGATCTGCGTCGCGATTATCCCGACTGGCCGCTGGTGGGCATGGAACCCGCGGTGAAGCCTGCGGCGGCCGCTACCCGCAGCGGTGTGGTGGGGGTGCTGGCCACCACCGGCACCTTGCAAAGCGCCAAGTTCGCCGCGTTGCTCGATCGTTTTGCCACGGATGTTCGAGTCATCACCCAACCTTGCCCAGGCTTGGTGGAACTGATCGAGGCCGGCGATTTACACAGCCCGGTGCTGCGCGAGCTGCTGCGCGGTTATGTCGAGCCGCTGCTGGCGGCGGGCTGCGACACGATTATCCTCGGCTGCACGCATTATCCCTTCCTGAAACCGTTGCTCAAGCAGATGATCCCGGACGCTATCAGCCTGATCGACACGGGTGCCGCCGTGGCCCGGCAACTTCAGCGTTTGCTCGCCGAGCGAGAGTTGCTCGCTGAAGGACCGGCCCGCGCTACCCGGTTCTGGTCCAGCGCTGATCCGCAACACCTGAGCGCTATTCTGCCGCTCTTGTGGAACGGTCCTGGTGAAGTCGGTACTTTCGACTTGTAAAAAAAACGTGAAAAAGGTGAAACTTGGTCTGAACTTCTGATTAGAGCCAGAATTCTATAGCTCTGTCTGTTGGGCAATAAAAACCATTCGAAACTGTTCGGGAAAGGATGTTTCTAGTGAAGCGACTATTCTGTTTGGCCGCGATTGCGACCGCATTGTTGGGGAACACTTACACCGCACAGGCGGCAGGCGTGGAGTTCGGAGTGGGTGCGACGAGCGACTCGACCATGACCTACCGGTTGGGCATGACCTTTGATTGGGACCAGAGCTGGTGGCAGACCGACGTTGGTCGGGTCACGGGTTACTGGAGCGGGGCTTACACCTATTGGGAAGGTGACAAGACGTCGAGCAACAACAGCTTGTCGTTCTCTCCAGTGTTTGTTTACGAATTTGCCGGTCAGTCGGTTCGACCTTATGTTGAAGCGGGCATCGGCGTGGCGTTGTTTTCCAACAACGAACTCGAAGACAACAAGATTGGCGGCGCTTTCCAGTTCGAAGACCGCATCGGTCTTGGCCTGCGCTTTAACGGCGGCCACGAAGTCGGGATTCGTGCGACGCACTATTCCAACGCCGGTCTAAGCAGCGACAACGATGGTGTAGAAAGTTACGCGCTGCATTACACGATGCCGCTCTAAGCTTCACATGATCAAAATGTGGGAGCGAGCCTGCTCGCGAAGAAGGAGTGTCAGTGACCGTTCAGGGGACTGACACACCGCGTTCGCAGCAGGCTCGCTCCCACAGTCGTTTTCAGTCGCCGCAACCTCAGCGATACGCCGTCGCAATCCCTTCACGCTCGGTCACGCATTCCGGCGCGCCCATCTCGAATTCCCGGCAAATCAGCGGACGTTTTTCATAGATCGTGCACAGCATGCTGTTGCGATCCAGCGCCGCGCACCAGCCATCGTCCAGGCGTAGCATGACTTCTCCGCCCCAGTCGTCGGTATCGATATAGCGTTCGGGCACACCGGTGTCGGTGATCAGCATCACTTCGAGCTGGCAGCAGCAGGCGGCGCAAGTCGAACAGGTGATCGCCGGTTCGGCGATTTGCTGGTGGGGGATGGTTTTCATGGCGCGCAGTGTAAGCCAGCGGACCTGGCCTGTGTGAAAGGCCTGACGGACGCTCAACCGTTGGCCGTGCCGCTCAAGCGTCTGGCCATCACGTGCAGCAGTGGAAACAGCAGCGCCCAGAGCAGGCCGATACCCAGCAGCGTGGGTACTTGGCCGTAGGGGAAATGCACCCCGGCCAGTTGCCCGCCAGCGTAGTACGACAGGCTGCCACCCACGGCGCCGAGCAGGCTCGCCAGCCACCAGGGCGACGCGCTCCAGTGCAGACAATGGCGCAAGGTCGTCGCGAGCAACGCCCACAGCAGCATCAGCCACAACGGAATCAGCGGCGCCAGGTCCTCGAAACGGAATACACCCGACCAGCGCAATGTGCCGTCTATCGCCGTGCCGAGCAACACCACGCTTAGCACCAATCGACCTTCCTGGGCCCAACTGCTGATCCAGGACAGGTGGATCACCAGCACCGCCAACGCCAGCAGCAGCCACAAACTGTTGCCGCCGAGCACGCAGGCAAACCAGCCGAGCTGGAACAGCGCGGCGTTGGCCAGGCGTTCAAGCATCGAAGCGCCCCAGCAGCGGCTCGGTGATTGCCGAAGGTTTGGCCAGCAGCAATTGCGCGGTGCCGATCGTGCGCTCGAGAAACCCGCCTTCGCAGTAACACAGGTAAAACTCCCACAACCGCAGGAAATACTCGTCGTAACCCAATTCGCCGAGACGACCGTGGGCACGACGAAAATTCTCATGCCACAGGCGCAGGGTCCGGGCGTAGTGCAGGCCGAAATCCTCCATGTGCAGCAGGTTCATATCGGTCTCGCGGCTGACGATCTCAAGCATTTTTTGCACCGAGGGCAGGGCGCCGCCGGGGAAAATGTAGCGCTGGATGAAATCGACGCCGCGTTTGGCCTGTTCGTAGCGTTGCTCGCGGATGGTGATGGCTTGCAGCAGCATCAAGCCGTCGCTCTTGAGCAAGTGCGCACATTGCTTGAAATACGTCGGCAGGAAGCGATGGCCGACCGCTTCGATCATCTCGATCGACACCAGTTTGTCGTACTGCCCGGTCAGGTCGCGGTAGTCCTGCAACAGCAACGTCACCTGATCCTGCAAACCCAGAGTTTCGATGCGCCGCGCGGTGAAGGCGAATTGCTCCTTGGACAGGGTGGTGGTGGTGACCCGGCAGCCATAATGCTGCGCCGCGTAGAGCGCCATGCTGCCCCAGCCGGTGCCGATTTCCAGCAAGTGGTCCTCGGGCTTGAGCGCCAGTTTCTGGCAGATGCGTTCAAGCTTGTTCAGTTGAGCTTGTTCCAGGCTGTCGTCGGCACGCAGGAATTGCGCGGCGGAATACATCATGGTCGGGTCGAGAAACTGTTCGAACAACTCATTGCCAAGGTCGTAATGCGCCGCGATATTTCTCTGCGAGCCTTGCCGCGTATTGCGATTAAGCCAGTGCAGGCCGCGAACGAATGGCCGGCCAAGCTTGGCCAAACCCCCTTCGAGGGCGTCGAGGACGTCGAGGTTGCTGACGAACACCCGGACCACGGCAGTCAAATCCGGTGAGCTCCAGTAACCGTGAATAAAGGCTTCGCCTGCACCGATCGAACCGTTGCTCGCCACCAGGCCCCAGGCCGCCGCGTCGAGGATATGAATTTCACCGAGCAAGTGGCTGCCAGCGCGACCAAAGATTTGCCGTTCGCCGTCTTCGATGACCACCAGTTGTCCGTGCTGCAGCTGCCCGAGCAGGCGCAGCACGCCGCGACGCAACAGCGCACCGGTCAAGCCATTGGCGCTCAGTCGGGTGGTTTTGGCCGAAAGGCTAGGGGATTTCATGGTGGCGTTCCTTGGACTCTGCGACGGCTGTACTGCAGGCGCCAACGGCGGCCTGATGGGAGAAAATCGGTGCGCGTTTGATCAACAGCCGCAGGGCTTGCCAGTAAATCGCCAGGCAGGTTTTCGCGGTCATCCACGGAAATTGCCGCAAGTAGCGATGCAGGCTGCGGCGGTCGAGGGCCTGGCGTTGCAGGTTGAGCGTCGCGTCGAACAGCTTGTGCTCGCCCTGCCAGTCCGCCATGTGCACCCCGAGCCGCTGCGCGGCGGGGCTGAAACTCATGCGGTATTCCAGCTCGCGGGGCAGGAAGGGCGAGACATGAAACGCTTTGGCCACCGCGAAATGCTGGTGCTCGGACGGCGCGTGCAGGGCATTGGCCGGTAGCACGTAGTGATAGCGCTCGCGCCACGGCGTATTGGTGACTTCACACAAAATGGCGGCCAGTCGGCCATCGGCTTCATGGCAATAAAAGAAGCTCACCGGATTGAACGACAGCCCCCAACTGCGCGCCTGGGTCAGCAGGCACACCGAGCCTTGCGGCGCGTGGCCAATGGCCTGTTTCACTTGCTGGCGCACTGCGTCGATCAAGCGCATGCCGGCGCCGGTGAAGGCCTTGAGGTAGTCGCCCTCGCGAAACGAAAAAGGCGCAAAGCGACTGTGCCCGGCCAGGGCAGACAAGCCGAGCACGTCGTTCTGTTCGTCGAGGTCCAGGTACAGCAAACCAATCCGGTAGCGGAACTCATGGCGCTTGGGCGCAAACCGCCGATGGGCGATCCAGCCACTGTACAGGGCGCTGTTCACAGGGTTTCCCCAAAGGCCTGGGCCACGCGCAATGCGCTGACCACGCCGTCTTCATGAAAACCGTTGGCCCAGTAGGCGCCACAGAAATAGCTGTGCTGCGCGCCGTTCAATTCGCCCCAGCGTGCCTGCGCCGCCACTGCGCTCAAACTGAATTGCGGATGGGCGTAGGTGAAATGGCCGAGAACTTTGCGCGGATCGATGCCGGCGCTCTGGTTGAGACTGACGCAGAACGTGGTGTCGCTCTGGATGCCTTGCAGAATATTCATGTCGTAGGTCACGGCCGCCAGGCCAGGCCCGGCGACCCCGAGGCGATAATTCCAGCTGGCCCAGGCCAGTTTGCGGTCAGGCAACAGGCGCGTGTCGGTGTGCAATACGACTTGGTTGTCGGCGTAGGGCAGGGCGCCGAGGATCGACTGCTCGGCCTCGCTCGGCCGCGCCAGCAATTGCAGCACCTGATCGCTGTGGCAGGCGAACACCACTTTGTCGAAGCGTTCGCTGCCGCGGGCGCTGTGAATGGTCACGCCGTCGACATCGCGCTCGACTTGCGTCACCGGGCAGTTGAGGCGGATGCGCTCGGCAAACCCGGCGCTCAGTGGCGCGATATAGGCACGGGAGCCACCCTCGATCACCTGCCACTGCGGCCGGTCACTGACCGACAACAAGCCATGATTCTTGAAAAACCGCACAAAGAACTGCAGCGGGAAACCGAGCATGTCGGCCATCGACATCGACCAGATCGCCGCGCCCATCGGCACGATGTAATGCAGGATGAAACGTTCGCCGTAGCCGTTGGCTTGCAGGTATTGGTTCAGCGTGGTGTCGGCGGCGATCCGCTGTTCGGCAAGGTCGCGAGTGGCTTCGCGGTTAAAGCGCAGAATGTCGCGCAACATGCCCCAGAAACCCGGCGACAACAGGTTGCTGCGCTGGGCAAACAGGCTGTTGAGGGTGTTGCCGTTGTACTCCAGGCCGCTGTCGGGATCGTGCACCGAAAAACTCATCTCGGTGGGTTTGAACGCCACGCCGAGTTGCCCGAGCAAGCGGATGAAATTCGGGTAGGTCCAGTCGTTGAACACGATGAAGCCGGTATCGATCGCGAACGTCTGCCCGTCCACGGTGACGTCGACCGTGTGCGTGTGGCCGCCGACCCAGTCGCTGGCTTCGAACAGGGTGATCTCATGTTGCCGGTTCAGCAGATAAGCGCTGGTCAGCCCCGAGATCCCGCTGCCGATGATCGCGATGTTCACGGTTGATCCTTCATCGGCGGATTGCTGCGCACCATGCGTTTGCCGATCGCCAGTTGCACGCGGGCGGGCAATTTCGACAGCGGCCACAGCGCCGCCATGAACAATCCCGGGAAGGCGATTTCCAATGGTCGGTCCTGAAGTTTGCGGATGATGTGCCGGGCGGCTTTGTCCGCCGGCCAGCTCAGTGGCATGGGAAAATCATTCTTGGCAGTCAGTGGCGTCTCGACGAAGCCGGGGCTGACCACGGTGACTTCAATGCCTTCGTCGGCCAGGTCGATGCGCAGCGATTCAAACAGATAACGCAGCCCGGCCTTCGATGCGCCGTACGCTTCGGCGCGGGGCAGCGGCAGGTATGTCACCGAACTGGCGACGCCGACCAGATGCGGCGCGGTGCCAGCGCGCAACAGCGGCAGGGCCGCTTCGATGCAGTAACTGCTGGCCAGCAGGTTGGTGCGCACCACGTGCTCGACGATCGAGGCATCGAACTGTTTGGCGTCGACGTATTCGCACGTGCCGGCGTTGAGGATCACGCTGTCCAGCGAACCCCAGTCCTCGGCGATCCGTTCGCCGATTTCGCGCACGGTCTGGCTGTTGGTCAGGTCACCCGGCAGCACCATCACTTGTCCCGGATAACGTTGCGCCAGTTCCTTGAGCGGGCCGTCGTTGCGCGAGCTGACCGCCAGATGCGCGCCAGTCTTGAGGATCTCTTCCGCCAGCGCGGCGCCGATGCCGCTGCTGGCGCCGGTCAGCCAATAGCGTCGAGCAGGTGTGAGGCTCATCCCATTCTCCTTTTCAGCCAGGCGATCGCCCGGCCCAATACTGGTACATGTTCGTAGAGCAAGGCGCCGGCATCGAAATAGTCGCGGTGCCGGTAGACCTTGTCATGCCAGTGCAGGTGCGAGCAGCCGTCGACCCGGATCAGCTTGCCGCCGCCCAGGTGCGGATGACGGTAGCTCATGGTCCAGCGCAGATAACCTTCGCCGTCACGCACGCGGTCGAAGCCGTGGTAGTCGAAATGCAGCTCGCTGACATTCGCGTACAGCTCACCGAAATACTGCTGCAACTGCGCCAGGCCCTGGACTTCGTGCAATGGGTCGGTGAAATGCACGTCGTCGCTGTACAACTCGGCAAGCAGGTGCAGATGGTTTTTGTCGATCCGGGTGAATTCGCTGGCGAAGCGCTGGAGGAAATCACTCATGGCTGTCTACCGCCTCCTGGCGTGATGGCAGATTCTTGAACGCGGCCAAGGCCCGTTGCCTGGAGGTGCTGAGGTTGACGATCGGCGGCGGATAATCGGCGACGCCGAACAACCCGCCGGCGTTGGCCGGGTTATGCACGTCTTTTTTGTCCAGCGCCGACAGTTGCGGTAGCCAGTGCTTGATGAACAGGCCTTCGCTGTCGAATTTTTCCGACTGGCTCAGCGGGTTGAAAATCCGGAAGTAAGGCTGCGAGTCGGTGCCGGTGGACGAACTCCACTGCCAGCCGCCGTTGTTGGCTGCCAAATCGCCGTCGATCAAATGCTGCATGAAAAACCGCTCGCCTTCGCGCCAGTCAATCAGCAGGTTCTTGGTCAGGAACATCGCCACCACCATGCGCAGGCGGTTGTGCATCCAACCGGTTTCCAGCAATTGGCGCATCGCGGCGTCAATGATCGGCAGACCGGTACGGGCTTCTTTCCACGCCGCCAAATCCTCCGGCGCATCCCGCCAGGGCACGGCTTCGGTTTCCGGACGAAACGCGCGGTGGCGCGAGACTCGTGGATAGCCGACCAAAATGTGCTTGTAGAACTCACGCCAGAGCAGTTCATTGATCCAGGTGACGGCGCCGACCTTGCCGCTTTCAAACTCGCCCTGATTGCTTTGCAGGGCGGCGTGCAGGCATTGGCGCGGGGAAATCACCCCGGCGGCGAGGTAAGGCGAGAGCTGGCTGGTGCCGGGCTTGGCCGGGAAGTCCCGCTCGCTGAGGTAATAGTCGATCTGCGCGTCGGCAAAGGTTTCGAGCCGACGCTGGGCTTCGGCTTCACCCGCCGGCCACAACGCCCGCAATTCATCGCTGGGTGGGGTGAAACCGTCGACTTTGGCGGGGATTTTGTCGCTGCTGATCTTCAGCGATGCTTGCCTGGTCGGGGCGGCAACACGCTTGGGTGTCGAGCCGTGCAAGCGGTTGTAACAGACTTTGCGGAACTGGCTGTAAACCTTGAAATAGCTGCCGGTCTTGGTCAGTACGCTGCCCGGCTGGAACAGCAACTGATCGAGATAGCGATAGAAAGTGATGCCGGCATCGTCGAGCGCTTGGGCCACCGCATCGTCGCGGTTGGTTTCATTGACGCCGTACTCTTCGTTAGCGTGAACCACGTCGACCTGCAACTCGCGACACAGCTTAAGCAACACCTGCGGTGCTTGCTCCCAACGGGGTGCCTTGCGAATCAGCAGCGGAATGTTCAGTTCGCCCAGCGAGCGGCTCAGGTCATCGAGGTTGCGCAGCCAGAAATCCACTTTGCATGGCGCGTCGTCGTGCTCGTGCCATTGCTCCGGGCTCAGCAGGTACACCGCCACCGTCGGCCCGCGCGCAGCGGCAGCCGAGAGGGCGGTGTTGTCGTGCAGGCGCAGATCGCTGCGCAACCAGATCAGCTGCATGGTGGTTTCCGTGGCAGACATTAAATGAGCCCACGCTGCATCAGCGTCTGATGCGCGGCGAGGGCATCTTCGGCGAGGCTCAGGTCGGCGATACCCTGGGTGTGCACGGACAGGTCCGCGTGGTGAATGCGCACCGTGGGGCCGGCGATGAATAGGGGGCAGGCGATGCCGTTCAGCAGTTTCGGCAGCGTCGACAGGTTCATGGCTTTGCTGGAATAGAGCAGCACGCCACGGGCTTGCAGGTGTTCAGCGGCCAGCGCCAGTTCGCCGGCGGGCAGCGGCCAGTCGAAGATTTCTACCGGGCAGTCGGCGCTGCTGATCAGCCACGCGGTCAGCCACAGGCTGGGCTCGAGTGGCAGGTCCGACTGATTCACCAGCAACAGCGGTGCATCACGCAATTGCCGGTTGTTGTGGTAGATCCGTGCGCCGAATTTGCTGCGCAACCAGCCATGGAAAAACACTCGCTCCATCTGCGCGCCAAATTGCCCCTGCCAGCGTTTTTCCAGGTCGGCGAGCAGCGGCATCAATAGCTGTTCGCACAGGGTACGAGGCGGGTACAGCGACATCGCTTGATTGACGGTGTCATCGAGTGTGCGCTCGGCCAATTGGCTGACGGCTTGCAGCAGGGTTCTGCGCAGCACGTCCCAGTCGTTTTCCGCCGATTCAGTGAACGCCTGCGGCGCGTCGAGCAACTGCTTGACCTGGCTGACCGCCACGCCACGGTTGAGCCAAGTCAGGATCGCCATAATCCGCTGCACATGCTCGGCTGAGAACAGCCGATGGCCCTTGGGCGTGCGCTGCGGCACGATCAAGCCATAGCGTCGCTCCCAGGCGCGCAGGGTAATTGCGTTGACCCCGGTTTGCCGAGCCACTTCGCGGATTGGCAACCAGCCGTCGTCCAGGGCCTTTTTGTAGTCGGCGCCGAGGTCTTCGCGGGCACTGGTATCGGGTGTTGTCTTCATTAGATCGCGTTTCGCAAGCTGAGGTTTTCCGGGTGCGGTTGCAGGTACACCTGCAAGGCAATGTAAGGATCGGGATGCTGGCGGAAGTGGTGCTTGAGCAAGGTCAGCGGCACCACCAGCGGCACGATGCCGTGGCGGTACTGGCCGATCACCTGTTGCACTTCCTGTTTGTCGTCGGCGCTGATCACCTGCTTGAGGTAACCGCTGATGTGCTGCAACACATTGCTGTGGGTGCGGCGAGTGGCGCATTTTTTCAGCGCCGCCATCAGCTCGCTGAAGTAGCGCGGGCCCAGTTCATTGGGATCGGACTTGCCCATGCTGCCGAGCAAATTGCCCAGGGTTTTGTATTGCACCGGGTTATGGGCCATCAGCAGGTATTTGTAGCGCGAGTGAAATTCGGTCAGCCCACGACGGCTCAGACCTTCCTGCAACAGCTGTTGCCAGGCGGCGTAGGCGAATACGCGGGTGAGGAAGTTTTCGCGCAACACTGGATCGTTGAGGCGGCCGTCTTCTTCCACCGGCAAATCCGGGTGCAAGGCACAGAACGCCTGGGCATAGATACCGCGCCCGCCGCCATCCACAGGCGCGCCGTTGGCGTGGTAGACCTTCACCCGCTCCAGCCCGCAGGACGGCGACTTCTGCATAAAGATGTAGCCGCAGATGTCGGCCAGTTCTGCGGCCATTGCTGTGCCGTACTCAGCCAGCGGCTGGGTGACATTGAGCGCCGGGTTGACCGTGCCGATCGCTTGCGGTTGCTCGGGATCACCCACCAGGCGAATCGGCTCGCGAGGGATGCCCAGGCCGATGGCGACTTCCGGGCACACCGGGACGAACTCGAAGTAGTCGGCGAGGGTGCGGCTGCACAGGCGCGATTCCTTGTGCCCACCGTTGAAACGCACTTCGGCGCCCATCAGGCACGCGCTGATGGCGATTTTCGGTTTGGCGGGGGCAATGGACATCGAAGCACCTCGAATCTAAACCTGTACAGAGCAGTAACTCTGTACAACATAGTTCTCATCATAGATTCGAAGCTGTACAAGTCAAATTATTTGTATAGGTTTTGTCGAAAAGCGCAGAAATTAAGGTGGGAGCGAGCCTGCTCGCGAAGGGGGAGTGTCAGTCGACATAGGGGTAGCTGCGCCACCGCATTCGCGAGCAAGCCCGCTCCCACAGGGGATCTACTTCCAGCCCAATAGCCAGGTGTTGCTGTCCTTTAAGGTCTGCCAATCTATGCGCTTACTGCGTTGAGTCAGCACCGCTTGCAATTCCACTTCCAGCACCACGCCTTCCTCATCGCGGAACAGTTCGGTCACCAGAAAATGCTTTTCGCGTTGTTGCGGATGGGCTGCTGTCCATTTCGACAGCAGCAACTTGCTCGGATTGATACGGTTCATTGCAAGTGTTCGTGCAGGCGTCGCGCCGCTTCCTGGCCGCTGAGCCAGGCGCCTTCGACTCGTCCGGACAGGCACCAGTCGCCGCACACGTACAAGCCCAGATCGGCATCGGCCAGCACGCCCCATTCGTGGCTGCTGGCGGGGCGGGCGTAGAGCCAGCGGTGGGCCAGGCTGAAGCTCGGCGCTGGCATGGCGCTGTGAAGTAATTCAGCGAAGGCACCGTGCAAATGCTCGATCACCGCTTCCTTGGACAAGTCGATGTTCTGCCGGCTCCAGGTGGCAGAGGCGTGAAGGACCCAGGTGTCTAAGATGTTGTCGCGCCCCGGCTTGCTGCGGTTGCGGGCCAGCCAGTCGAGCGGGCTGTCCTGCACGAAGCAGCCTTCCATAGGGGTATCGAGCGGTGTTTCGAACGCGAGGGCGACCGCCCATGTCGGGTCCATTTTCACACCGGCAGCGGCACCGGCCAATTTCGGCGCGGCCGCGAGTAGCGCGGTAGCTTGCGGCGCCGGCGTGGCTATTACCACATGACTGAACGGACCGTGGGTGAAGCCTTCGGCGTCCTGCAGATGCCAATGCCGTTCACCGCGATAGACCTCGGTGATGCGGCAGGCGAACTGCACTTGCAGATCGCCGAGCAAGGCGCGGGTGATCGCACTCATGCGCGGCGTGCCGACCCAGCGGGTCTGTTCGTCCGGCGACAGGCTGAGTTGGCCGCCGTGGAAGGTGTAGAGCTGCGGCGTCCATTCGGCGACCCAGCCGTTGGCTTGCCAGCGCTGGACCTCGGTGACGAAGCGGCGATCGCGCGCGGTGAAATATTGCGCGCCCATGTCCAGCGCGCCGGCATCGCTGTGCTTGCTCGACATGCGTCCACCGCTGCCGCGGCTTTTATCGAAAAGTTGAACGACGTGCCCGGCCTCCGTAAGGGCCTGGGCGGCGGAGAGTCCGGCGATGCCGGTGCCGATGATTGCGATAGGTACAGTCATAGGGGCCTCGTTTACCTTTCTGTACAGACTACGCCGCGGTTTAAAGCTGTACAATATTGTTTTTTGGTATAACTTTCAGCGTTCTCGTTCTGACAGCTTGGCCTATTGTTATCAACAGAGCCTGCCCGATGCTAAAGATCCCTGTTTTAAAAATAGACTAGTGATCCGGGTAAAACGCCACGCGAGGAAGAAGTCATGCGCATATTGCTGACCGGCGGTACTGGTTTGATAGGACGTCAACTCTGCCGCCACTGGTTGAGCCAAGGCCATCAACTTACCGTCTGGAGTCGCCAACCGGAAAAAGTCGCCAAGGCGTGCGGCGCTTCGGTGCGGGGTATTGGCCGATTGCAGGACCTCGGCCAGGAGCCGATCGACGCCATCGTCAACCTGGCCGGTGCGCCGATTGCCGACCGGCCGTGGACGCACAAGCGCAAGGCCTTGCTTTGGAGCAGCCGGATCAAGCTCACGGAAGATCTGCTGGCCTGGTTGGAGACTCGCGAGCAGAAGCCTGCGGTGCTGATTTCCGGTTCGGCCATCGGCTGGTACGGCGATGGCGGTGAGCGCGAGCTGACCGAGCAATCGCCCTCGGGGATCGATGATTTCGCCAGCCAGTTGTGCATCGCCTGGGAAGAAACCGCCCAGCGTGCCGAAGGCCTGGGCATTCGCGTGGTGCTGATCCGCACCGGGCTGGTGCTGGCGGCCGAGGGCGGTTTTTTGTCGCGGCTGTTGCTGCCGTTCAAACTCGGCATGGGCGGGCGCATCGGCAGCGGTCGACAGTGGATGCCGTGGATTCACATCAATGACCAAATTGCCCTGATTGATTTTCTTCTGCACCGCGACGATGCCAGCGGTCCTTATAATGCCTGCGCGCCGAAACCGGTGCGCAACCAGCAGTTTGCCAAGACGCTGGGCGCGGTGCTGCACCGACCGACGTTTATGCCGATGCCGGCCTTCGCCCTGAAAGTCGGGCTCGGCGAATTGTCGTTGCTGTTACTGGGTGGGCAACGGGCGACTCCGGCTCGCTTGCTGGAAGCGGGCTTCACTTTCCAGTTCACTGATTTGCGCGCGGCCCTGGACGACTTGTCCGGCCGCCTCTAGAAATAGGACGTTGCATGACCGATCACGCATTGCTTCTGGTCAACCTGGGCTCGCCAGCCTCCACTTCGGTGGCGGACGTGCGCAGCTACCTCAATCAGTTTTTGATGGATCCTTACGTGATCGATCTTCCGTGGCCGGTGCGTCGTTTGCTGGTGTCGCTGATTCTGTACAAACGCCCGGAACAGTCGGCCTACGCCTATGCCTCGATCTGGTGGGAGGAGGGCTCGCCGCTGGTGGTGCTTAGCCGCCGCCTGCAACAGGCGATGACCTCGCAATGGACCCAGGGACCGGTAGAGCTGGCGATGCGTTATGGCGAGCCTTCAATCGAAATCAGGCTGACGCAGCTTGCGGCCCAGGGCCATAAGAAAATCACCCTGGCGCCGCTGTATCCGCAGTTCGCCGACAGCACCACCACCACCGTGATCGAAGAAGCCAAGCGTGTGCTGCGCGAAAAGAAGCTCGACGTGCAGTTGTCGGTGTTGCAGCCGTTCTACGATCAGCCCGAGTACCTCGATGCGTTGGTCGCCGTGAGCCGGCCGCATCTTGAGCAGGATTACGACCACTTGTTGCTGAGCTTCCACGGTTTGCCCGAGCGGCACCTGACCAAGCTCGATCCCACTGGCCAGCATTGCCTCAAGAATGAAGATTGCTGCAAGAACGCGTCGCCAGAGGTGCTTGCCACCTGTTATCGCGCTCAATGCCTGCGCACCGCGGCCCTGTTCGCCAAGCGCATGGGGCTGCCGGACGGCAAATGGTCGGTGTCGTTCCAGTCGCGGCTGGGGCGTGCGAAATGGATCGAACCCTACACCGAAGCGCGTCTGGATGAGCTTGGCAAAAGCGGCGCGAAGAAGATTCTGGTGATGTGCCCGGCGTTCGTTGCCGATTGCATCGAAACCCTGGAGGAGATCGGCGACCGCGGAGCAGCGCAGTTCCGTGAGGCGGGGGGCGAGGAGTTGGTGCTGGTGCCGTGCCTCAACGACGATCCGCAATGGGCCAAGGCGCTGGCGACCCTTTGCGAGAGAGCGCCGCTGGCGCTCTAACAGCTTCGCGAGCAGGCTCGCTCCCACAGTATTTCACTGGACTTGTGGGAGCGAGCCTGCTCGCGAAAGCTAACTAGAGGACAAACAATGAACGCCGGCCTTTAAAGCACCGGCTCATCCGCCTTCTTGTTTTTCCAGCCATCGTTGCCCGGCAGGATCAGGTTAAGCGCAATTGCGACCACCGCGCACAGCGCGATGCCTTTGAGACCGAAGTCATCCGGGCCGGTGCCAGTGCCGACCAGCACGCCGCCGATGCCGAACACCAGGGTCACCGAAACAATCACCAGGTTGCGCGCTTCGCCCAGATCGATCTTGTGGCGGATCAGGGTGTTCATGCCCACCGCCGCGATCGAACCGAACAACAGGCACAGGATCCCGCCCATTACCGGCACTGGAATGCTCTGCAACAACGCGCCGAACTTGCCAATGAATGCCAGGCTGATGGCAAAGATCGACGCCCAGGTCATGATTTTCGGGTTGTAGTTCTTGGTCAGCATCACCGCGCCGGTGACTTCGGCGTAAGTGGTGTTCGGTGGCCCGCCAAATAGCCCGGCGGCGGTGGTGGCGATGCCGTCACCGAACAGGGTGCGGTGCAGGCCAGGCTTCTTCAGGTAGTCGCGACCGGTCACGCTGCCGACCGCAATCACCCCGCCGATGTGCTCGATGGCCGGGGCCAGGGCCACCGGCACGATGAACAGAATCGCCTGCCAGTTGAATTCCGGCGCGGTGAAGGCGGGGATTGCGAACCACGGCGCGGCGGCAATTTTCGCGGTATCGACCACGCCGAAGTAGAACGCCATGCCGAAGCCCACCAGCACCCCGGAAATGATCGGCACCAGGCGGAAGATGCCTTTGCCGAACACTGCGACGATCAGCGTAGTCAGCAGCGCCGGCATCGAGATCAGCATCGCGGTTTGATAGTGGATCAGCTCGCTGCCGTCACCGGCCTTGCCCATCGCCATGTTGGCGGCAATCGGCGCCATGGCCAGGCCGATCGAGATGATCACCGGGCCGATGACGACCGGTGGCAGCAAACGGTCGATGAAACCGGTGCCTTTGATTTTCACCGCCAGGCCGAGGAAGGTGTAGACGAAACCTGCTGCCATCACGCCGCCCATGGTGGCCGCGAGGCCGAACTGGCCCTTGGCGAGGATGATCGGGGTGATGAAAGCGAAACTGGACGCCAGGAACACCGGCACCTGCCGCCCGGTGACGATCTGGAACAGAATCGTCCCGAGCCCGGCGGTGAACAGTGCGACGTTCGGGTCGAGGCCGGTGATCAGTGGCATCAGCACCAGTGCGCCGAAGGCCACGAACAACATCTGCGCACCTGACAGTACCGTGCGCCAGAGCGGATCGTTGAACTCATCCTGCATGCTCAAGCGTCCTTCTGCTTGGTGCCGAAGATCTTGTCGCCGGCATCGCCCAGGCCGGGAATGATGTAGCCGTGTTCGTTGAGTTTTTCATCGATGGACGCGGTGTAAATGGTCACGTCCGGGTGGGCTTTCTCCACGGCGGCGATGCCCTCGGGCGCCGCGACCAGCACCATGGCGCGAATATCACGGCAACCGGCCTTCTTCAGCAAGTCAATGGTGGCGACCATCGAACCGCCGGTGGCGAGCATCGGGTCGATGATCATCGCCAGGCGCTCGTTGATTTCCGGCACCAGTTTTTCCAGGTAGGTGTGGGCTTCCAGGGTTTGTTCGTTGCGAGCCACGCCGACGGCGCTGACCTTGGCGCCCGGGATCAGGCTGAGCACGCCTTCGAGCATGCCGATGCCGGCGCGCAGGATTGGCACCACGGTGATTTTCTTGCCGGCGATCTTCTCCACCGACACGGTGCCGCACCAGCCCTGGATATCGTAGGCTTCCAGCGGCAGGTCCTTGGTGGCTTCATAGGTCAGCAACGCACCGACTTCCTGAGCGAGCTCGCGGAAATTCTTGGTGCTGATGTCGGCGCGGCGCATAAGGCCAAGTTTATGACGGATCAGCGGGTGGCGGATCTCACGGATGGGCATAAGGAAAGGCTCCGGCGGCGGGCAAAAAAACCGCCCTAGATTAATCTATCCAAGGGTGTTGTCCTATAGACATACAGTACGTTAGTCCACAAACGCTTGATCTGGCCGGTGGGGATGCGTACCTTTGCCGGCTTTTCCGAACCCTCCCTGCCCCTAACCTTCCCTGGAGAGCGCCATGTCCGCTGATCTCGAGCATATCCGTCAAATCATGCGAGAGGCTGACTGCCTGTACACCGAAGCGGAAGTCGAAGCGGCCATTGCCCGCGTCGGTGCGCAAATCAACGAGCAACTGGCGGACAGCAACCCGGTGGTGTTCTGCGTGATGAACGGCGGGCTGATTTTCTCCGGCAAGCTGCTGACGCATCTGCACTTCCCGCTGGAGGCTTCCTACCTGCACGCCACCCGGTATCGCAATGAAACCAGCGGCGGCGACCTGTTCTGGAAGGCCAAGCCGGAAGTGTCGTTCATCGACCGCGACGTGCTGATCATCGACGACATCCTCGATGAAGGGCACACCCTGGGCGCGATTATCGACTTCTGCAAACATGCCGGCGCGCGCAAAGTGCACACCGCCGTGCTGATCGACAAAGACCACGACCGTAAGGCTCGTCCGGACCTCAAAGCCGATTTCGTCGGCTTGCCGTGCATCGACCGCTACATCTTCGGTTATGGCATGGACTACAAAGGCTACTGGCGCAACGCCAATGGGATCTACGCCGTTAAGGGGATGTAATAATGATGAAGCCCGGCTTTCTTGATCAAACCCTGTTCAGTGAATTGGCAGAGAAAGCCACGGCCAGTCCTCGAGGTCGCCAGCATCACAACTTCCATCAGATGGAAGATGCCTGCCATCGCATGGCTGTCGGGTTGCAGCCATCCACTTACATCCCGCCGCACCGCCACCTGGGCGAGAACAAGGCCGAGACCTTGCTGGTCCTCAAGGGGCGACTGGGGCTGTTGATCTTCAATGAAACCGGTACTGTGCAGGCTAAACACATTCTCCAGGCGGGCGGTGAATGCGTCGGTGTTGATTTGCCTACCGGCGTGTTTCATGGCCTGGTGGTGCTGGAGGACGATAGCCTTATCTTCGAGTGTAAGGCCGGCCCTTATCGCCCGGTCGGCGAAGGAGAGTTGGCCGATTGGGCGCCGCGTGAGGGTGAGGCCGGAGTGGCGAGTTATCACGCCTGGATGCGCGCTCAATTCGAGTGAATCGAAGTCGGCGGTGCAAGGTGTCGTGCTAGAGTGCCGGGCTCTGTTCCGGGAGCCCGTCATGAGCCTGTCGATTTGCCGCTGCGCCGCTTTGTTGATCGTCTTCAGCCTGCCGGCGGCCGCCATGGCCGCGCCTCCGATGCACGCACAGTTTCTGCCGCCGGATGACCTGACCTTGCGTCAGGAACAGCCCGAGCAACAGCAATTGCTGCAGATCACCGAGTACTCGGTAGTGATCGGCAGTCAGCGCCAGTCCAACCAGCAACCGATTCCCGTGACGTCGCCGACCCTGATCCGCCTCAAGGGCAAAGCCTTGAACAAAGGCGCGACCATCAGCCAGGTGCTGGTCAATTTCGACGGTGAAAGCAAAAGCCTGAAAAAACCGGTGTATGACGAATCGAGCAAGACCCTGACCCTGTACTACCCGCTGTCGCAGTACCGCTCGGTGATCGATTTGCTGCGCAACGAGTCGGTGTACTGCCAGTTCCTCAGTTATGCCAACGGCCACGTCTGGGCCGATCTGCACACTGGCAGCCAACGCGCGCGTTGAGCCGGACGCCGCGCGGGGGGTAAACTGCCCGCCCCGTGAATGACTGCGAGCTGGAGTCGGCAATGCGTAAAGACAAGAAGCAAGTGATTGGTGACGAGATCGGCGATGCGCAGATCAAACTGTTCCTCGATTTCGAACCCGTCGACGCCACTTCGCCGTCGCTGCACAAACTGATCAAGGCCTACCGTGGCCTGCGCATCGATGATTTCGAACGCTTCCTGACCTTTTTCGTCGAGGCCGGTTATGACCTGGATGGCAAGGATGAGCACGGCCAGACCTTCGTTGATCAGATCAAGGATCAGCGTAACGCCCCTGAATACATTGAGCTGATCGAGAAAGCGCGCGGCTGATCAGCCGGTTGCCTCATTCCCTGTGGCGAGGGAGCACGCTCCTTCGCCACAAATAGCTTTGCATGACGCATAAAAAACGCCCCGCTCTCAGTGAGAACGGGGCGTTTTTCTTAGGGCAGGATCACGCGTAGCTTTGGGTTTCGCTACTCGCTTCCACCAGTTCCAGCGCAACATTGTTCTGCGCGTTGATCTTGCGATACAGCGCCGCGTCGGTTTCGAGGGTTTTTTCCCGGGCCGGGAAAATTTCCTTCAACTTGGCAGCCCACTCGCCAGCGGCTTTGGCCGGGAAGCAGCGTTCGATCAGGTCGAGCATGATCGACACGGTCACCGAGGCGCCCGGGGAGGCGCCGAGCAGGGCGGCGAGGGAGCCGTCCTTGGCGGCCACCAGTTCCGTGCCAAATTGCAGCACGCCACCCTTTTTCGGGTCTTTCTTGATGATCTGCACCCGTTGGCCGGCCACTTCCAGGCGCCAGTCTTCGGCTTTCGCCTCCGGGTAGAAACGACGCAGGGATTCCAGGCGTTGCTCCATGGACTGCATCACTTCGCTGATCAGGTACTTGGTCAGGTCCATGTTGTCGCGGGCCACGGCCAGCATCGGGCCGATGTTGCCGGCACGCACCGACAGCGGCAGGTCCATCAGCGAGCCGTGCTTGAGGAATTTCGTGGTGAAACCGGCGTAAGGCCCGAACAGCAGGGATTTCTTACCGTCGACCACGCGGGTGTCCAGGTGCGGCACCGACATCGGCGGCGAACCCACGGCGGCCTGGCTGTAGACCTTGGCCTGGTGATGCTTGACCACTTCCGGATTGTCGCAACGCAGCCACTGGCCACTGACCGGGAAACCGCCGAAGCCTTTGCTTTCTTCGATGCCCGAGGCTTGCAGCAGCGGCAGGGCCGCGCCGCCGGCGCCGAGGAAGACGAACTTGGCGTCGACTTCACGGGTACTGCCGCTGTTGACGTCCTTGATGCTCACGGTCCAGCCGGCGCCGTTGCGCTTGAGGCCCGTCACGCGCTTGCAGTACTTGACCTGGGCATCGGGTGCGCTGGTCAGGTGCTTGAGCAGTTGATTGGTGAGGGCGCCGAAATTGACGTCGGTGCCGTTCATCACGCGGGTCGCGGCAATCACTTCATCCGCCGGGCGGCCCGGCATCATCAGTGGCATCCACTCGGCCATGGTGGCCTTGTCTTCGGTGTATTCCATGTCGGCGAAGGCGTGGTGCTTGCTCAGCACGTTAAAGCGTTCCTTGAGGAAGGACACGCCTTTGTCGCCTTGCACGAAGCTCAGGTGCGGCACCGGGCTGATGAAGGATTTGCTCGAGCCGAAGGTGCCTTTTTGGGTCAGGTACGACCAGAACTGCTTCGACACCTCGAACTGGGTGTTGATGTGCACGGCTTTCTTGATGTCGACGGTGCCATCGGCGGCCTGCGGCGTGTAGTTCAGCTCACACAGCCCGGCGTGGCCGGTACCGGCGTTGTTCCATGGGTTGGAACTTTCCGCGGCACCGGAATCCATCAGCTCGACGACTTCCAGCTTGATCGCGGGGTCGAGCTCTTTGAGCAGTACCGCCAGGGTGGCACTCATGATGCCAGCGCCTACCAGTACTACGTCGACTGCTTCGTTATGCGCCATTTAACGCGTCTCCAAAATCTGCAGCACCAAATTGTCGGCATGGCTGCCAGGCGTTCCGGGGCAGTTCGTGTTGGCCCAGGTCAGCTTCGCAGGATCGCCATGTCCGAATCTTCGCAATTTTTTGCAACTTCGACGGACGCTGCCGGCCGGGCTTATGAGTGCAATGAACTCATTTCAACACGCTGCTGGCAATTCGACTTATGGTCGAGACATCCGTTCGTGCAACCAAATCCGTAGCGGACAGGCTTCAGGCTCCCGTGTTCGAGACGTACGCGGTCCTGGGTCGATGGGCTGGTGTAGACACTGATGGTGCATGTTCAGACGCGAAACTTTTCATTTGCTCGCCACACTCTTGTGAAGTTGTGAAAACCCGTTTTTTTCACGCTCTTTTGAAGACGTGAACCTCAAAAAAGGGCTGTCCCAGCCTGGCACCGCGCCCGGAACACATGCCGCCGTGGCACGCACGACAGGCAAAACGGGCAGACAGCTCAGTGACCGAGCAAATGACAGCTCTGCAGATTCGCGAAAAGTGGTGATGTGCTCAGCAACAGCAAGCGCGCCAGCTTGACTCGATCTGGGTGGGCGGCTCTCTGTGGGGCGTGCGGGGTGCCAATACCTGGGTGTTGGCGATGCTGCGAGGCCCGATCAGGAGACGTCCTTATAATCGGGGGGAGATTGTAGCGAAGAAACGCAGGGAAATGGGTGTGTTTAATGACTTTTATTAGGCCTGCGGTCAGGTCATCAGCAACGGCTGCGCGGGTGAGCGGGCGGGACGCCGGACGGTGCGTGCGCTGAGCGGCAACGTCTGGTGCAGCCAGTTCAGGCGGATCTCCTCGATTTCCACCCAGCCTTCGCCCTTAGGGGGCTGGCTGCAGTGCTTGAAGGCCTGGCAGCGGCCCTGTGCATCCAGCCGCGCATAGTTGCGGTGACGAGGACGGCGAGTGAACAGCGACAGGAGGAAATGCATGGCAGCGTATCCGTTGGTGAATTCCAGCAAAGATTGGCAGGAGGCAATGACATGCAAGTGTATGGCTGGTGACAAAGCAGTGACAGGAACCGGTTTCCGAAGGTTTTGTCGGACATTTCAGCACTGGCTGGCAGACGAAGCGCACCGCTATACTGCCGGCCAGTTACTTGCCCGATTTCTGGAGAGAAGCGCATGTTGCAACGCCTGTTGTTCGGTTTGATCACTGTGACCAGTTTGACCCTGGTCGGCTGCGCCCACAGCCCGCAACAACTGAACCCGGAACCGAAGCTGACCACCCAGTTGGCGCCGGTCGGTCGTGGCCAGCCCGTAGTGGTGCGTGTGGTAGATGGCCGTCCGTCGCCAACCCTCGGTACCCGCGGTGGCCTGTACCCGGAGACGAGCGCGATCACCGTGCAGGGCGCGCAGATTCTGCCGAAGCTGCAGGCCCAGGCTGAAGCGGCGGTGCGTTTGCTGGGGTTCACCCCGACATCCGGCGCGTCCGGTGCGCCGCAATTGACGGTGACGCTGGCGGAGTTGAAGTACCAATCGCCGAAGGAAGGGATGTATGTGACCGAGGCTACGATTGGCGCGACGTTCCGTTCGGATGTGCAGAATGCTAATCGTCGTTACAGCGGACGTTATGGTGCGTCGCTGGATCAGCGGTTTGGCATGGCGCCGAATCAGGAGACCAACACCAAGCTGGTCAGTGATGTGTTGAGTGATGCGTTGACTCGGTTGTTCAAGGATCCGACGGTGGGGCAGATTCTGGCGGAGTGAGGTTTTTTTTGGATTTGGAGCCCGGCCATTGTGTCGGGCTTTTTTTTGGGTGATTGGGTGATTGGGTGGCGGGGGGGGTGTATATCCGTTGCTGTAGTAACGGCCACTTACGGTTTCGCCCTTACGGCGAGGCACTTTTGGCAAACGCCGGAGTGCCGGCCCAGCCCAAAGTACCCAAAAGGTCTGCCCCTGACGTACGGCCCCTCGCCTAGGCTCGGCGTACCTTCGCTCCGGCATTCATCCGGGGGCATTGCCCTCCGGTTGGCTTCGCTGCACCTCCATGCAATGAGCCCGACTGCGTCGTGCGGCGCTGCGCGCCAATCCCCGGATAAACGCCTCCACTCAGCCTCCCGACGGGGCGGGTGGATCAAAAGCGCGGCGAGCTACCGCTCGGCCTGATGGGTGTACACCGGTGTTAGGGATGTCCACATTAACTGTGGGAGCTGGCTTGCCAGCGATGACGGCCTGACAGCAACCAATCACTACCAGATGTACAACAATCCAAATATGGGAGCCTGCTCGCGAAGGCCCATCCCTCACGCCACTTGCGAGTAAAACTCGAGCACGCTCACTCCGGTCAGCAGATCGGCTTCGGGGAGGTCGTGATGTTGGTGCCCGCCAAGGGCGCAGTAGACCAGCCAGTGGCGGTCCTGGACGTTGAAGGCGAGGCTGCCGATCAGGGTTTGTTGTTCGTCGCTGGGGCTGATGAGGTAGAGGCGGTCCTGGTTTTCGGCATGCAGCATGGGGATTCCGTTCGCGGAGTGGGTGGTGGGGCGACAGAGTGGACTGTGCGGATGACGATCTCGTGAATCGCGCGATGATTGCGCCGAGAGGTCGTAATCGGTCGGAAAGTGTCCTCACTCGGGGATGCTTTGGTTAGAATCCGCGCCGCGGGTTTTCCGTTGTCCGCGTTATTTGCTGAGGTCTGTGATGTCGTTGCACCTGATTTCGCTGTTTACCGCCCATCCCGCCAAGCTGATTAATCTGCTGGCGCTGTTGTTGGCTTTTCCGGGCAGTTGGCTGCTGCACGCCACTCGCCGCCGCGAACAACGGGCGATGGCCAGTCTGGTAGAGCAGCGCGCGAGTCGTCCCAGCCAGGAGCCGACGCTGGACTGGGCGACGCTGCGCATGAACCGGTTTTTCTACCGCTTCGGCTTTGCCTGCCTTGGGCTGGCGCTGGTCGTGTCCTGGATCAGCACGCAATTCTGAAAGCGACAAAGCCCTGTGGCGAGGGAGCTTGCTCCCGCTGGGGCGCGCAGCGGCCCTGAACCTTTGTACTCGATGTCACTGGCCTGCCGAGCTCTCAGATGAGGGGCGGCTTCGCCACCCAGCGGCAGCAAGCTCCCTCGCCACAAAAAGCCGCCCACTCAGTTACAGCGGCAGGCCCGCTTTCACCCGGTATTGATTGCGCACCGGCGTGGCATATTGCAGCACCAAAAACGGTCGATGTTCTTCCGGGCACTCGGTGAGACGCCGTTGCCATTCTTCCTGGGCCTTGGCGAGTTCATCGGCGCCGAACACCTCGGCGGCCTTGGGCACCTGCAATTGCGGGTCGGCGTCGCTCCATTGGGCGTACGCCAGGTAGTGCACCGGGAACAGGCGGTAACCGCCGAGGATCTGCCGGTCCATTTCGATCGCCAATTGCTTGGTGTCTTCGAACAGTTCGGTGATCGGCGAGGCGAAATTCACGTGCACCCGGCCCTTGTAGCCGGTGATGCCCTTGGCGATGCTCACATCGTCTTCGCCAGGCGCTTTGCTGTAGGTCCCGGTGGTGGCGCGGATGTACAACTCGCGGGCCTTGGCCTGATCGCAGGGGTCATATTCATAGCTGATCGACACCGGAGTGAGGTTCAGCGACTGGATGACTTGGCCAAACGGCTCGTCCTTACGGCTCATGTGGAACATCTTGAGGATCGCCGACTCGGTACGGTCGTCGCCGTCCTTGGCCCGGCCTTCAGCCTGGGCGATCCAGATCGACGCGCAATCATGGCGAATCGAATGATTGATGTACGCCGAGAGCAACTGGTAGGCGGCCATTTTTTCCCGGCGGCCGGTGATCGAGCGATGCACGATAAAACTCTTGTTCAGGCGCATCAGGTCGCTGACGAAGGGCTTTTGCAGCAGGTTGTCGCCGATCGCGATGCGCGGGGTCGGCAGGCCGGCGTGGTACACCGCATAGTTGACGAAGGCCGGGTCCATCACGATGTCGCGGTGGTTGGCGATGAACAGGTAGGCGCTGCCGGACTTGAATTGCTCGACGCCGGTATAGGTCACGCCATCGGTGGCGCGCTCGATTGTGTGGTCGACGTAGAACTCGACCTTGTCCTGCAAAGTGGCCACCGAGGTCACGTCGGCGAACTCACGGCGCAGCCGATGCGCTATAAGGGGTTTGAGCATCCAGCCGAAGGCACCGGCGAAACGCGGGAAGCGGAAGTGGGTGAGGATATCTAGAAACGCCTTGTCGCCGAGCAGTCGCGCCAGCACCGCTGGGACTTCGCTGTCGTCGTAAGGTCGGATGGCATCGAATTCGCCCATCATGCTCTCTTGTTGGAAACGGCTAGGGTAAGTAAAGGTTTTGATCGAAAACCGGCGGGGCGGGGTCTGACACGTTACTCAGACGAAAATAGCCCTGCAAACAGACCGGCGATTATACGCACAAGTCACTTGGGAGACCGCGATGCTGGAAACCGCACTGTATGAATGTCCTTATTGTGGTGAAGAGGTGGAGACAACAGTCGATCTGTCCGCAGGCGATCAGTCCTATATCGAGGATTGCCAAGTGTGTTGCCGGCCGATCAACTTCGTTTTGCAGGTTGAAGGGGAAGAATGGCACCTCGAAGTGTTTAGCGAAAACGAGTGAAAAGGGGCATCCCATGCAGCGAATCTACGAACCGGAAAACCTGATGGAAGGTGAATTGCTGCAAGGCATGCTGGCCAGCGAAGGGGTGAAGGCGCACCTGGTGGGCCGCGATCTGCTCGGCGGCACCGGCGAACTGCCGGCGTGCGGGTTGCTGGGCCTGGCAGTCGATAACGACCAGGCGCAATACGCCCGGGAGTTGATCGCCGCCTACAATGACGCGCAGCCATTGCCCGGCGATGAACCGGAGAGCTTCCCTGGCACGCTGGTCTGTTAGGCTGGCGGCCGTTTGTTCAAGAGTCGTATTGCCCCATGTGTGGACGTTATGCCCTGTTCCGCTGGAATCCCGCTTTCGCGGCGCTGCCTGGTTTCCCCGTCGACCAGCAGGCGCAGTGGAATATTTCGCCGAATGATTCGGTGCTGATCCTGCGTGCCGACGCCGCCGGCCGCAATCTCGCCCGCGCCCGCTGGGGTCTGACCCCGCCGTGGCTGACGGACATGTCCAAGACCCCGGCCCATGCCCGCGCTGAAACCCTCGCCGAACAACCGATGTTTCGCCAGGCCTTCCGCGAGCGGCGCTGTTTATTGCCGGCCAACGGTTTCTACGAATGGCGTGGCGGCACGCGCAAGCGACCGTACTGGCTGACGCCAGGGGAGGGCTCGGCGCTGTTTTTCGCGGCGATCTGGGAAGCCTATCCGGTGCAGGAACAGGTCTGGCTGAGCACCGCGGTGGTCACGCAACCGGCCTCGAATCAGCGCCGGCCGTTGATCCTTGATGCCGCCGGACAAGAAGCCTGGCTTGATCCCGAGACGCCACTGCACACCTTGCAGGCGCTGCTCGCCAGCGAACCGGCCGCCTTGCGTGAACGGGTGCTGGCAAACATGGTCAATGATCCCAAGCTGAACGGCCCGGAGTGTTTGACGCCGGGCTAGGCTGACGATCATCAGTGGTTTTTTCCTACGGCGAATAGTGAAGCGTCTGAAATATGTTTCTGTGCATCTGTTGTTTCTGGCGCCGATGCCTTTCACCGCCTACGATACCCGGCATGTTTTCAGGGAGTTTCTGCATGAAAAAGACATTGGTTGTCGGCGCATTGAGCGCGGCAGTGCTGCTGGCAGGTTGCCAATCGGTAAATACCACAAGCGGCGGCGCAGTCGGCGTCGAGCGCAAGCAATACATGTTCAGCATGTTGTCGAGCCAGGAAGTCGATCAGATGTACGCCCAGTCTTATCAGAAGACCGTTGGCGAGGCATCGACCCAGGGCGTGCTGGACAAAACCAGTAATGACGCCAAGCGCATCCAGACCATCGCCAATCGCTTGATTGCCCAGGCGCCGAACTTCCGCCCGGACTCGGCGCAGTGGAAGTGGGAAGTCAATCTGATCAAGAGCGACGAGCTCAACGCCAACTGCGGGCCTGGCGGCAAGATCATTTTCTACACCGGGCTGATCGACAGCCTGAAACTCACCGACGATGAAATCGCCGCGGTCATGGGCCATGAAATCGCCCACGCCTTGCGCGAGCACGGTCGTGAGGCGATGTCCAAGGCCTACGGTATCGAAATGGCCAAGCAGGGCGCCGGTGCGTTGTTCGGTCTCGGCCAGGACAGCCTGGCGCTGGCAGACACCGTCGCCAACTACGGCATGACCTTGCCCAACAGTCGCAGCAACGAAAACGAGGCCGACTTGATTGGCCTGGAACTGGCGGCTCGCGCCGGTTACAACCCGAACGCCGCGATCACCTTGTGGAACAAGATGAGTAAAGCGTCGGAAGGCTCGCCGCCGGAGTTCATGAGCACTCACCCGGCCTCGACCAGCCGCATCGCCTCACTGGAAGCGGCGATCCCGAAAGTCATGCCGCTCTACGAAAAAGCCCCGAAATCCTAAGAGCGGGCTTTATGTGGCGAGGGAGCTTGCTCCCGCTCGAGTGCGAAGCGCTCGCCTGGTTTGCGGTCGCTTCTCGGTCAGGCGTCAGCAAACTTCCTCGCCACAGTCATCGCCTGGTCAAATCCACCCACTGCTCTGCATCGCCTTGTACACCGCCACGATCGCCAGGATGAAGAACGCCGAAGCGGCGAGGCGGCGGATCAGGGTCAGCGGCAGTTTGTCCGCGGCAAAGTTGCCGGCCAGGACCACCGGTACGTTGGCGATCAGCATGCCGGCGGTGGTGCCAATGATCACCAGCCATAACTCCGGGTATTGCGCGGCGAGCATCACCGTAGCGATCTGGGTCTTGTCGCCGATTTCCGCGAGGAAGAACGCGATCAGCGTGGTCAGGAAGGGCCCGAACTTGCGCGCGGTATTGGCTTCGTCGTCATCCATTTTGTCCGGCACCAGGGTCCACAAAGCCGTCGCGGCAAAGCTGACCGCGAGGATCCAGTGCAACATCGAATCCGAGAAGAAACTGCCGAACCAGGCACCCACCGCACCCGCCGCCGCGTGGTTGGCAAGGGTGGCCGCGACGATGCCGGCGATGATCGGCCAGGGTTTGCGAAAGCGGGCGGCAAGGATCAGCGCAAGCAGTTGCGTCTTGTCGCCGATTTCGGCCAGGGCAACGATCGCGGTGGGAATGAGCAGTGAATCCAGCATCAGGTTTCCTAAGGGGCGGGTCGACACGGCTATGACACGTACAACCTCCCCGCCCCGGGTAAGGTGTTCGTGTCATAGGTCTTGTCAAACCCTGCGATCCGTCTGATGCGGACGCTGGGGTCGCATACGCCATGGTCTGAGGACCAAGTATGTTGACGTATGCCGGACGAGCATGGCGCTCGTGGGAGACTACTCCCCTAGGACGGAGCGGATTCTGCCTAGGCAAATCCGATTGGGCAAGCCTCTTTTTTCAAAGTCCGGTCAGCCACGCTTGGCGCGGTAGATGCGAAAACCATTGCCCTCGGCCTTGATGGCACAGATGCCCAAGTGCTCTTCGATCAGCGGCTGATACTTCAGGAAGCTATTGGCAACCAGGCGAAGTTCGCCGCCGTTTTTCAGATGTTTAGCCGCTTTTCGTAGCAAGTTCTCGGTGGCGAAATAATCGGTGTGCACCCCGACATGGAACGGCGGATTGCTCAGGATCGCGCTCAAACCCATGGGCGCGGCGTCGATGCCGTCGCCGGTCATCACCTCGGCGTCCAGGCCATTGGCGGCCAGGGTCATGCGACTGCTCGCCGCAGCAAAGGCGTCGACATCCAACAGCGTGACCTGGTTATGTGGGTAGCGCCGTTTCACCGCCGCCCCCAATACCCCGGCACCGCAGCCGAAATCCAGCAAATGGCCGCTTGGCAGTTTATCCAGATGCTCCAGCAGCAGCGCACTGCCGCGATCCAGACGGCCATGGCTGAAGACGCCGGGCAGGCTGATGACTTTCAGCGGCCCTTCACTGAGTTCCAGCACATATTCCTGCGCAAGGCTTTCCAGCGACTTAGCCTGCGGAGCATTGGCCACGGTCACTTGCCAGAGCTGGCAATGGCGCGCGCTATCGAGCTTGCGCGGCTTGCCCAAGGGGTTCAATTGCTTGGCGGCGCCTTCGATGCCGCTGCGTTTTTCCCCGACCAGGTACAGCTCTTTGCCGGCCAGGCGCGAGGCCAGGGCATTGAGCAGGTAATCGGTCAGATCCTTGGACTTGGGCAAGAACACCACCGCGATGTCGAACGCTTGTTCAGGCGCAGTCACGCCAAACTGGCTGCGCTCGGGGAAGCGTGCGTCGATGGCGGCCTGGTCGCCGGCATGCCAGCACCAGCCATAGGCCTCGGGCAGGCGGCCGAGCAAATCGTCGGCGGGCAAACCGGCCAACAGCACCGCGCCCTGAAATAACTCGGCCTGACGAAGCAGTACTTCACTGCGCGGGTCCATGTGCTGCTCCTTGAAAAAAAGTGCGGCAGTTTATCAACTGACGACCCGCAGCGCTGTACCGCTGAAAAAGCCCAGGGCGTTTTCCGTCACTTGACCGACGATGCGTTGCCGCGCTTCGCGGCTGCCCCAGGCGTTGTGCGGGGTGACGATCAAGCGCGGAATGTCGGCAGCCAGCAGCGGATTGCCCTGGGTCGGTGGCTCGACGCTCAGGACATCGGTCGCCGCGCCACCGAGCTGGCCGCCACGCAAGGCATCGGCCAGGGCTTGTTCGTCGATCAAGCCGCCACGGGCGGTGTTGACCACGAATGCGCCGGGCTTCATCGAAGCCAGCTCGCGGGCGCCGATGAAGTGACGGGTGTGCTCGTTGAGCGGGCAGTGCAGGGTCAGCGCGTCAACTTGCGGCAGCAATTCGGCCAGCGGCAAACGGTCCGGGCGGGCAGGGCGGCCGGGAATTTGCCCCAGCAGCACGCGCATGCCGAAGGCTTCGGCCAGCCGCGCGACCGCGCCGCCCAACTCGCCATGACCGAGCAGGCCGAGGGTTTTACCTTCCAGCTCAACGATCGGGTAATCCAGCAGGCAGAATTGCTTGGCTTGCTGCCAGCGACCTTCGCTCACCGCTTTCTGGTAATCGGCCAGGCGTGTAGCCAGGTTCAGCAGCAGCATGATCGTGTGCTGTGCCACCGATGGCGTGCCGTAGCCCTGGCAATTGCACACGGTGATGCCGTGGGCGCGGGCGGCGGCCAGGTCAACGTTGTTGGTCCCGGTGGCGGTGATCAGGATCAGCTTGAGCTCGGGGCTGGCGGCGATCGCGGCCGCGTCGATCATGATCTTGTTGGTGATGGCCACCTGCGCGCCTTTCAAGTGCTCGATGACGTGCTCGGGCAGGGTCTGGCTGAACAGCTGCAACTCACCGAAACAGGCCTGCAGCGGACTGAGGTCAAGGTCGCCGAGGTCCAGGGACGGGTGGTCGAGAAATACCGCGCGGCGCGAGTTCGTCATCAGCTGTACCTTTTTTGCGTGGAAGTGAAGGCGTAATCTGCCGAGCCTACCAGATGAAACAAGTAGTTACGCTTGGCCTTTAGGAGCCCTCATGTACCTGACAGAGTTCTTGACCGTTGCCCTGATTCATTTGCTCGCGGTCGCCAGCCCCGGCCCGGACTTCGCCGTGGTGGTGCGCGAGAGCGTGACCCACGGTCGCCGCGCCGGCACCTGGACAGCACTGGGCGTCGGCTCGGCAATTTTCCTGCATGTGGGCTATTCGTTGCTGGGCATCGGTTTGATCGTGTCGCAATCGATCATGCTGTTCAACGCCTTGAAATGGGCGGCGGCGGCTTATCTGCTGTTCATCGGCTTCAAGGCCCTGCGTGCGAAACCGGCGAAGGCGGTGGAGGACGATCTGCACAAGGAAGCTGGCGAGCGCACGCCTCGCGGCGCCTTCACCGCCGGTTTCGTCACCAATGGTCTCAACCCGAAAGCCACGCTGTTTTTCCTCTCGCTGTTCACTGTGGTCATCAATCCGCACACGCCGCTGTCGATCCAGGCGGGCTACGGCGTTTACCTGGCCGTGGCCACGGCGATCTGGTTCTGCCTGGTGGCTCTGTTGTTCAGCCAGCGTCGGGTACGCGCCGGTTTTGCGCGGATGGGCCATTGGTTCGATCGAGTGATGGGCGTCGTGTTGATTGCCATTGGCCTCAAGCTGGCCTTCTCCGAGATGAAATGAGCACCTGAATCGCAAAACACCCCGCAAATGCTGGCCTCAAGCTAGCATTTGCAACCTTCTGCAAATCATTCCTTTGGCTGATTTGGCGCGCAAGCTACGGCTCTAAAGTGCTTAGCTTTCAGCCACGACCGTGCAGTCAAAAAGGGATTCTTATGTTGCAGACTCGCGTTATCCCCCCCGCCGAAGGTGCTTACCAGTATCCGCTGCTGATCAAGCGACTGCTGTTGTCCGGTGCCCGCTACGAAAAAACCCGGGAGATCATTTATCGCGACCAGTTGCGCTACAGCTATCCAACGTTGATCGAGCGGGTCGCCCGCCTGGCCAATGTGCTGAGCGCCGCCGGGGTCAAGGCCGGTGACACCGTGGCGGTGATGGACTGGGACAGCCATCGTTACCTGGAATGCATGTTCGCCATCCCGATGATCGGCGCGGTGATTCACACCATCAACGTGCGCCTCTCGCCGGAGCAGATCGTCTACACCATGAACCACGCCGAGGACCGCTTCGTGCTGGTCAACAGTGAGTTCGTCGGTTTGTATCAGGCGATTGCCGGGCACCTGACCACGGTCGAGAAAACCCTGCTGCTCACCGACCTGCCGGAAAAAACTGCCGACCTGCCGAACCTCGTGGGGGAATACGAAGAACTGTTGGCCGCCGCCAGCGCGCAGTACGACTTCCAGGACTTCGACGAGCACTCGGTCGCCACGACCTTCTACACCACGGGCACCACCGGTAACCCTAAAGGTGTGTATTTCACCCATCGGCAACTGGTGCTGCACACCATAGGCGTGGCGACGATCATGGGCGCCATCGACAGCGTGCGGCTGTTGGGCACCAACGACGTTTACATGCCGATCACCCCGATGTTCCACGTGCACGCCTGGGGTCTGCCCTATGTGGCGACCATGCTTGGGCTCAAACAGGTCTATCCCGGCCGCTACGATCCTGAATACCTGGTGGAGCTGTGGCGCAAGGAAAAGGTCACCTTCTCCCATTGCGTGCCCACCATCCTGCAGATGTTGCTTAACGCCAAGGGTGCGCAGAACGTTGATTTCGGCGGCTGGAAGATCGTCATCGGCGGCAGTGCCCTCAATCGCACGCTGTACGAGGCGGCAAAGGCCAAGGGCATTCAATTGACCGCTGCCTACGGCATGTCGGAAACCGGGCCGCTGGTGTCTTGCGCGCACCTCAACGAAGAGCTGATGGCCGGCACCGAAGACGAACGCACCACTTATCGGATCAAGGCCGGCGTGCCGGGGCCGCTGGTGGAAGCGGCGATCATCGACGCCGAGGGCAATTTCCTCCCGGCCGACGGCGAGTCTCAGGGCGAACTGGTGCTGCGCGCGCCATGGTTGTCCGAGGGGTATTTCAACGAGCCGGAGAAGGGCAAGGAGCTGTGGGCCGGGGGCTGGCTGCACACTGGCGACGTGGCGACCCTCGACAGCATGGGGGTGATCGACATCCGTGATCGCATCAAGGACGTGATCAAGACTGGCGGCGAGTGGATCTCCTCGCTGGACCTCGAAGACCTCATCAGCCGCCATGCAGCGGTACGCGAAGTAGCAGTGGTGGGCATCCCTGATCCGCAGTGGGGCGAGCGTCCTTTTGCCCTGCTGGTGATCCGCGAAGGCCACGCCATCGGGGCCAAGGAACTCAAGGAGCACCTCAAGCCGTTCGTCGAACAGGGGCACCTGAGCAAGTGGGCGATCCCGAGTCAGATCGCCCTTGTTACGGAAATTCCCAAGACCAGTGTCGGCAAGCTCGACAAGAAGCGAATCCGCGTCGATATCACCGAATGGCAGAGTAACAACAGTACCTTCCTGTCGACGCTTTAAGCCCCTCGCGGCGTGCCTGAAAAGGCACGCCAGCCCCACCAAGCAAGCGCTTGGCTTGTGAAATCCGAATTTTCAGCCATCCTTGCCCTGCCGACATGCGTCGGACTGGCGAAAGGACTGTTCCAGAGTGGTCGGCGGCTGCAAATCACACTTTAGAGGGATCAAGCAGTACAACCCGCTGGCTATAGTCCGCTCAAGGATTTTTAAGAACGGAGCCACCGCACAACATGGGGCGATGCAACTGCGCAATGACTTAGGGACACCTTGGTTCCCTGTCCGTCGCAGCGTTTTTAAAAGTGCTCACTGCCATAACAATAATGCACATGGAGTAGCGTCGATGACATCAGTAAACCAGTTCTGGCGCCGGGCGAAATTGCCCTTGGCGGTCAGTCTCGCCTCTTCGCTCGCCGGGCCTGCATTCGGCGTCAGTTTCAACGTCGGTGAAATCGAAGGTCAGTTCGACTCCTCCCTGTCGATCGGTGCCAGTTGGTCTACTGAGAGCCCGAACAAGAACCTGATCGGCGTCAACAACGGCGGTCGCGGCCTGTCGCAGACCTCCGACGATGGCCACGCCAACTTCAAGAGCGGGGAGACGTTCTCGAAGATCTTCAAGGGCATCCATGACCTCGAATTGAAATACGGCGACACCGGCGTTTTCGTTCGCGGCAAATACTGGTACGACTTCGAGCTTAAAGACGAAAGCCGCGAGTTCAAGGACATCAGCGACAGCAATCGCAAGGAAGGCGCCAAGTCTTCTGGCGGGCAGATCCTCGATGCCTTCGTCTACCACAACTACTCGGTCGCCGATCAGCCGGGCTCCGTGCGTCTGGGCAAGCAAGTGGTGAGCTGGGGTGAAAGTACCTTCATCGGCGGCGGCATCAACTCGATCAACCCGATTGACGTGTCTGCGTTCCGTCGTCCGGGTGCCGAGATCAAGGAAGGCCTGATCCCGGTCAACATGTTCTACGTGTCCCAGAGCCTGACCGAGAACCTGTCCGGTGAGGCGTTCTATCAACTGGAATGGGACCAGACCGTCGTCGACAACTGCGGCACTTTCTTCTCGCAACCGGACATCGTCGCCGATGGCTGCGACAACAACCTGCGCGTGCTGAACAAGCGCTCGACCATTCCGGCCATCGCTTTGGGCCCATTGGCGGCGAACGGCGTGGACGTCAACCAGGAAGGTGTTCTGGTGCAACGCGGTGGGGATCGCGATGCCCGTGACAGCGGCCAGTGGGGCGCGTCGTTGAAGTACATGTTCGAACCGCTGGACACCGAATTCGGTGCCTACTTCATGAACTATCACAGCCGTGCGCCGATCTTCAGCGCCACCGGTGCGCCACAGTCGGTGTACAACTCGGCAGCGGCATTGCCAGGCCCGTTCGCCGCCCTTGCGCCGTTGTTGGTAGCGGGTAATTCCAAGTACTTCATCGAATACCCTGAAGACATTCGCCTGTACGGCTTGAGCTTCTCCACCACCCTGCCTACCGGTACGGCGTGGAGTGGTGAGATCAGCTACCGGCCGAACGCGCCGGTGCAGCTGAACTCCACCGACATCCTGTTCGCCGGTGTGCGTCCGCTGGGCGGCCCTTACGCCAACGCTTCGCTGCTGTCGGCACCACCGGGCACCGATCTGCACGGCTACCGCCGCAAGGAAGTCACCCAGCTCCAGACGACCCTGACGCACTTCTTCGATCAGGTCATGGGCGCCAGCCGTCTGACCCTGGTCGGCGAAGTGGGCGTGACCCACGTCGGCGGCCTGGAAAGCAAAGACGACGTGCGCTACGGCCGTGACCCCGTGTTCGGTCCGGGCCAATTGCCGGCCACCGGCACCGCCAACACCTGCGCCAACATCCTTAACAACGGCACCATCAACGGTGGCGGCGCCGGTTCGCCGCAGAACAACCGTAGCCGTAACTGCACCAATGGCGGCTTCACCACCTCCACTTCGTGGGGCTACCGTGGCCGGGCCATCTGGGAATACAACGACGTGTTTGCTGGCGTGAACCTCAAGCCGAACGTGGCTTGGTCCCATGACGTCAGCGGTTACTCGCCTGGTCCTGGCGGCAACTTCGAGGAAGGTCGCAAAGCGGTCAGCCTGGGTGTCGATGCCGAATACCAGAACACCTACACCGCGAGCCTGGCCTACACCAACTTCTTCGACGGCAAGTACACCACCGTGGATGACCGCGACTTTGTTGCGCTCAGCTTCGGCGTGAACTTCTAAGCACTGCATTTTCAGGACGAACGCACTTATGAAAATAACAAAGAGTCTGTTTCACGCCGGTGTCTTGGGGCTTTCACTGCTGGCAACCAGTGTCATGGCGGCAGTGCCTGCGGCCGAAGCGGATAAGCTGGGCAAGAGCCTGACGCCGATGGGCGCGGAAATGGCCGGCAACGCCGATGGTTCGATCCCGGCCTGGAAGCCGTTGCCGAAAAACGCCGGCAGCGTCGACAGCAAGGGCTTCCTGTCGGACCCGTATGCCAGCGAAAAACCGCTGTTCACCATCACCGCCAAAGATGTCGACAAATACAAGGACAAGCTCGCACCGGGCCAGTACGCGATGTTCAAGCGCTACCCGGAAACGTTCAAGATGCCGGTGTACCCGTCCCATCGTGGCGCGACCGTGCCGGATGAGGTGTTTGCCTCCATCAAGAAAAACGCCACCTCTACCAATCTGGTGTCTGGCGGCAACGGCCTGGAAAACTTCGAAACGGCCGTGCCGTTCCCGATCCCGAAAACCGGCGTCGAAGTGATCTGGAACCACATCACTCGCTATCGCGGCGGCAGCGTGACCCGTCTGGTAACCCAGGCCACCCCGCAACCCAACGGCTCGTTCAGCCTGGTGTACTTCCAGGATCAGTTCGTGTTCCGCGACAAGATGAAGGACTACGATCCGGCGAACCCGGGCAACATCCTGTTCTACTTCAAGCAGAAAGTGACCGCGCCGGCACGTCTGGCCGGTGGCGTACTGCTGGTGCACGAAACCCTCGACCAGGTGAAAGAACCGCGTTCGGCGTGGGTCTACAACGCCGGTCAGCGTCGCGTGCGTCGTGCCCCACAAGTGTCCTATGACGGCCCGGGTACTGCGGCGGACGGTCTGCGGACTTCCGACAACCTGGACATGTACAACGGTGCCCCGGATCGCTACGACTGGAAGCTCGAAGGCAAGAAAGAGATGTACATCGCCTCCGACAGCTACAAGCTCGACGATCCGAAACTGAAATACGCCGACATCATCAAGGCCGGCCACATCAATCAGGACCTGGCGCGTTATGAACTGCGCCGCGTCTGGCATGTGGTCGCCACCTTGAAGGAAGGCCAGCGCCACATCTATGCCAAGCGTGATTTCTACATCGACGAAGACACCTGGCAAGCTGCGGTCATCGACCATTACGACGGTCGTGGCCAACTGTGGCGCGTCGCTGAAGCCCACGCCGAGAACTACTACGACAAGCAAGTGCCGTGGTATGCCCTGGAAACCCTCTACGACTTGCAGTCCGGCCGCTACCTGGCACTGGGCATGAAAAACGAAGAGAAACAGGCGTATGACTTCGGCTTCACCGCCACCACCGCCGACTTCACCCCGGCCGCCCTGCGCCAGGATGGGGTCCGCTAACCCGCACTGACCGAGGCCGCACCCTCGGCAACAACAAGCCCCGACTGGTTCGGGGCTTGTTGTTTTTAACGGATTCACAAACCGTTTTCCTGTGGGAGCGAGCCTGCTCGCGAAGGCCGCCTGCAACTCAAAAATTCTGCCGACAGATGCACCGTCTTCGCGAGCAGGCTCGCTCCCACATTGAGGAGCTACGGCGGGGGCTGTAGTCTTTTTGTAGCCATTTGTAGCAATAACCTTCATTACCTGCGCTTTTACCGCTAGTCTGCGGACATCTGCAACGCCGCCAACTGCAATTCAAACAAGAGCCGGCCATGACTGATCTGTCCCCACTACCGGGTCCCACCCACCTCGCCATCAGGGCACTGGACGGGCGTTTTTTCCGCCCGCCATTGCCTGAAGGGCATGTGCTGCGGCCGCGTCTATGCGAACGCTTGAGCGCAGGGTTGGGTGGTCGGTTGTTGCTGGTCAGTGCGCCGGCCGGGTTTGGGAAAAGCTCGTTGGCCGTGGAGTTCTGCCAGAGCCTGCCTTCGCACTGGCAAAGCCTGTGGCTGGGGCTGAGCGCGCGGGACAGTGATCCAGGACGGTTTCTCGAGCGTTTGCTCGAAGGCTTGCAGGACTACTTCCCGCAACTCGGCAGCCAGGCCCTGGGGTTGCTGAAGATGCGTCAGCGTCATCAGCCGTTCGCCTTCGAGGAGTGGCTCGACGGCTTGCTCGATGAACTGGCCGATCATCTCTCGCCGCACAAACCCTTATTGCTGGTGCTTGACGATTACCACTTGGCTCAAGGTCCGGTGCTGGATCGCTGCCTGCAATTTTTCCTCAATCATTTGCCCGATGGCCTGCTGGTGCTGGTCACCAGCCGTCAACGGCCGGACTGGCACCTGGCGCGTCTGCGCTTGTCGCGGCAATTGCTCGAATTGCATGAACAAGACCTGCGCCTGACCCACGACGAAGCCCAAACCTTGCTGGTGCGCCACAGCAGTTCATTGCGCGGCGAGGCGCTGGAGAATCTGATCCAGCGCAGCGAAGGTTGGGTCGCAGGGCTGCGCTTCTGGTTGCTCGCGGCGTCCGAAGCGGGCAGTGGCGGGGCTCTGCCGCACACCTTGCACGGTGGCGAAGGGCTGATCCGCGATTACCTGCTCGAAGAAGTCATTGATTGCCTGCCCGCCGAGGTGCAGGGTTTTCTCTACGACACCGCGCCTCAGGAGCGTTTTTGCAGCGAGTTGTGCGACGCGGTGCGCGAAGCTCACGACAGCGCGGAAATCCTCCGTTACCTGTTGGCCCACCAAGTGTTCCTGGTGCCGCTGGACGAACACGGCCACTGGTACCGCTATCACCATTTGTTTTCCGATTTGCTGCGCAGCCGGCCGACCACTCAGGCGATCGTCCCGCCGGCCAGCCTGCACCTGCGCGCCTGCCGTTGGTTCAACGCCCAGGGTCTGCTCGACGAAGCGGTGGAGCAGGCGTTGCGCGCCGGGCATCTGGATGTCGCCGCCAACCTGGTGCAGAACCTTTCCGAAGAACAACTGCTGGCGGAGCAGAACGTCGGCATGTTGCTGCGCTGGAAAATGGACTTGCCCGACAGCCTGCTGATCAGCACCCCACGCCTGATCGTGCTGTACAGCTGGGCGTTGGGCCTGGCCTGCCAACTGGATGCCGCCGAGGAATTGGCCAATCATTTGAGTCGCTTTCTGCCCGCGCCATCGGCCACCGCGCAGAAATCGATGTTGGCGCAATGGCTGGCGCTGAGCGGGATCATCGCTCGTGGCCGGGGCCAGCGCGAACTGACCATCCGCTATTGCACCGAAGCCCTCGACAGCTTGCCGGCCAAGCGCTATGGGCAACGGCTGATGTGCCTGTCGACCTTGTCCAACCTGGCGATTGCCGACAGTGACCTGTGGCGCGCGCGGGGCCTGAACCGTGAATCTCTGGAACTGGCGCAGCGAGTCGGTAATCCGCTGTTCGAAGCGCTGGCGCATTACGACCGCGCCCGCGTGCTGCAGGCCCGTGGCGAAATCCTCCGCGCCCTCGATGAAGTGCGCCAGGGCTTGCAACGTCTGCAAGGTTTGTCACCGCAGCGGCTGTACGCGGTGCGCGCGCGGCTGACGCTGTACGAAGGCTTTTTGCTGGCGCTGCGCCTGCAACCGGAAGCCGGGTTGCTGCGGTTGCACGCCGGCCTGACCGAAGCCCGGGCCTGCCGCGACATCAGCGTGTTGATCGGTCACTGCGTGATCGCCCGCATCGAAGGCTACAACGGCGAGTACGCCAAGGCTTTCGCCGAACTGGCCGAAGCCGAGCGCCTGATGCACATCTGGGACGTGCCGCCAATTTACTATCTGGCGATGATCACCCTGGTCAAATGCGAACTTTGGCTGGCCCAGGGCCGCACCGACCTGGCCGAAGCCTGGCTGGCGCGGCTGGGCCAGACTTACAACGGCGAGAACCCGGCGGCGCCGCCGGAGTTTCATCCGCAGTTACCGCTGCACGTCGAACTGCAACAAGCCCTGCTCGACGCCATCCGCGGCCAGCCGATGCTCGCCGAGGGGCGCCTTACCGCCTTGCTCGAACACGGCCAGCAAACCGGGCGGCAAATGCTCAGCGTCATGGCCCTGAACCAGAAGGTCAGCCTGCTGCTTGCCCATGGTCGCGAGCCCGAGGCCCGCAAAGCCTTGGCGCAATCCCTCGACGCGGCGGTCGGTGGCGTCCTGCAACCCTTTAACGATCTGCTGCGCCAGCACCCGCAGTGGCTGCGCGAACAGCTCGACGCCCTGACCAAAACGGCGGTGTCCCAGGATCTGGCCAAGCACTTGCCCGCTGCCAGCACCGCGCCGACATTGGCCGAACCCGCCGGCAACGCCGAACACCTCAGCACCCGCGAGCTGGCGGTCCTGCGCCTGATCGCCCAAGGCTGTTCCAATCAGGAAATCAGCGAGCAACTGTTCATCTCCCTGCACACCGTAAAAACCCACGCCAGCCATATCAACAGCAAACTCGGCGTGGAGCGGCGCACCCAGGCCGTGGCTCGGGCCAAGCAACTGGGTGTGTTGGGTTAAGTCAGCCTCGCCAAAAATTTCAACGCCCCGCATTAGTGCGATCGCTCTCGAGTTGCTGCTCGATTTTCAGCCCGGTTTGCCCCTGCGCGCGGGTATCGCGCCGTGCACCAAATCAGCCTGAGCGTGCACTGCTTTGAATCGTTTAATTCATTATTTTTTATTGTTGAATCTTTTGATTCTTGCGCCTAATCTCGGTCTCAACACGCCTGATGACGCAGCCGGGCGACTTCGTACAACCAGTGAGATCGGGGAGCAACACGTGAACGTGAAAGTACTCTTGAGCATGGCGGTAGCAACTGCATTTTCGGCCTCTACTTGGGCGGCGGACTGGAACGTCGGCGCCAACGTTGGCAACGTGCCGTGGGAGTTCCAGGACGCCAAGGGCGAGATCGTCGGCTTTGAAGTCGACGTCGTCAAAGAAGTCGCCAAGCGCGCCGGCAAGACCGTCGAGTTTGTGAACATCCCCTTCAATGGCCTGTTCAGCGCCGTGCAGTCCAAGCGCATCGACATTGCCATTTCCTCGATCACCATCACCCCGAAACGCCTGGAGTCGGTCGGCTTTGCCCAGCCTTACTACGACAGCGATCAATCACTGTCGGTGCTGACCAAGTCCGGTGTCGACGGACTTAAGGGCATGCAGGGCAAGGTGGTTGGGGTCGATACCGGCTCGACGGGCGACATGTGGGTGACCGCTCACCAGGGTGAATACAAGTTCGGCGATGTGTCCCGCTACGAAGGCCTGTCGCCAGCCATGCTTGACCTGGCATCCGGGCGCATGGATGGCTACATCAGCGACATCCCAGCGGTTCTGTATTACATCAAGGACAAGCCGCAATATCGCGTCGTGGCGCGTATTCCCACCGGCGAAAAATACTCGCTGATGCACGCCAAGGGCTGGGCTTCGGCCACTCAGGTCAACGACATCATCAGCAGCATGAAAAAAGACGGCGTGATCGCCGATCTGCACAAGAAGTGGTTCGGCGCTGATGCGCTGGCCGATTCCAGCACCGTCAAAGTGGTTGATGTTCTCAAGTAAGCCTCGGCTTCACTTCCGGCGCCGGGCGCCGTCATACCTAAGGAATCGCAATGGAGTTGTTGCAGACTTTCTTCAACTGGGGCGTGTTTGTCGACGCGCTGCCGCAGATGCTGCGCGGCCTCGGGGTGACGGTGCTGCTCGGCGTGGTCAGCATCATTCTCGGCCTGGTCGGCGGGTTGCTGCTGGCCATGCTGCGGCTTTACGGCTACGCGCCGGTGCGCCTGCTGGCGCGGATTTATATCGACGTGATGCGCTCGATTCCGCTGTTGGTGCTGCTGGTGCTGATCTATTACGCCTTGCCGTTCGTGGGCATTCGCCTGTCGTCTTTCGCGGCGGCGGCAGCGGCACTGTCCCTGGTGTCCTGCGCTTATTCTGCAGAAATTTTCCGCTCCGGCATCGAAGCGATTCCCCGTGGCCAGTTCGAGGCCGCCGCGTCCCAGGGCATGAGTTTTTTCAACACCATGCGCGACGTGATCCTGCCCCAGGCCATGCGCATCGTCCTGCCGCCGATGACCAGCAACTGCATCAACGTGATGAAAGACACCGCACTGGCCTCGGTGGTGGCAATGCCGGACCTGCTCAAGCAGGCCACGCAAGCCCAGGCCTTGTCAGCCAACCCGACGCCGCTGGTTGGCGCCGCCATCATGTACCTGCTGTTGCTGCTGCCGTTGGTGCAACTGGTGAGCTGGGTTGAACGGCGTAACAGCGCCGGGAGGAAACACTGATGAGTGCGGTCATCGAAATCGAACGTGTCGCCAAGTTCTACGGCCAGTTCCAGGCGCTGGCCGATATCAATCTGTCGGTGGAACAGGGCGAAGTGGTGGTGATTCTCGGGCCCTCGGGTTCGGGCAAGTCGACCTTGATCCGCTGCATCAACCTGTTGGAGGAATATCAGGAGGGCGACATTCGCGTCGCCGATCAGCGGGTCGAACACGGCGCGAAACTGGCCGGGATTCGTTGCGAGGTCGGCATGGTGTTCCAGAACTTCAACCTCTATCCGCACATGACGGTACTGGCCAACGTTGCTTTGGCGCCGGTGCGGGTGCGCGGTATGAATCGCCGTGATGCCCAGGCCCGCGCACGGGTGCTGCTGGAAAAAGTCGGCATGGGCGCCCACGCCGACAAATACCCCGCGCAACTGTCCGGCGGGCAGCAGCAACGGGTGGCGATTGCCCGGACCATGGCCATGGAGCCGCGGGTGATTTTGTTCGACGAACCCACCTCGGCGCTCGATCCGGAAATGGTCGGCGAAGTGCTGGACGTGATGCAGAACCTGGCGCGCTCCGGCGTGACCATGGTCGTGGTCACTCACGAAATGGGCTTTGCTCGCAAAGTCGCTGACCGGGTGATCTTCATGGAGAACGGCCGGATCATCGAACAGAACGAACCCGAAGCCTTTTTCACCCGACCGCAGGAGGCGCGAACCCAAGCCTTCCTCCAGGCCATCCTGCACCACTGATTTCTTTTGGAGACTGCCCGCTTGAATACGCTCGATATGGATTACGTCCGCAGCCAATTTCCGATGCTCGCCGACGGTTACACCTACCTGGACAACGCCGGCGGCTCGGCGGTACTGGGGCGGGTGGCCGACCGGGTGCGCGATTACCTGCTCAACAGCAGCGTGCAATTGGGCGCGTCCTACGGTGGCTCGGTCTCGGCTGGGCAACGGGTGATCGAGGCCCGGGAATCCGTGGCGCAACTGATCAACGCCTACTATCCCGAAGAATGCGTGATGGGCGGCTCGACCACGCACCTGCTGCAAATTCTGTGTCGAGCCATTGCACCGTCGATCAACAGCGGCGACGAAATCATCGTCAGCCATAGCGACCACGAAGCCAACATCGGTCCCTGGCAGCGACTGTGCGAAGAACGCGGCGCCACCTTGCGCGTCTGGTCGGTGGACCCGCAAACCCTGGAACTGGAACTCAAGGATCTCGATGCCTTGTTGAGCCCGCGAACCCGCTACGTGGCCATGACCCATGCCTCGAACATTCTGGGCAGCGTCAACCCGGTAGCGGAGGTTGCCCGTCGCGTGCATGCGGTCGGCGGCAAACTCTGTGTCGATGCCGTGGCCTACGCGCCGCATCGGCTGGTGGATGTGCAGGCCAGCGGCGCGGACTATTACGTCTTCAGTTTCTACAAGGTGTTCGGCCCGCACTTCGCCGTGTTGTGGGGCCATCGCGAGGCATTGCTGGAATTGCCGAGCCTCAACCACTTTTTCATCGGCCAGGACGTCATCCCCTACAAGCTGCAACCGGGCAACCTCAACTACGAGTTGTCCTACGGCTGCATGGGCATTGCCGATTATTTGCTGGACATCGGCCAGCGTCTGGGGGCCAGCGGCAATCCGCGGCAGGTCATGCAGGCCGCGTTCGATGCGTTCGAAGTGCAAGAGGATTTGCTGGCGGAAGTCCTGTTGGCATTTTTGCGCGAGAGCCCTGGCGTGCGCATCATCGGCAAGCCGCGAGTCACGGCGGGTGATCGAGTGCCGACCATCAGTTTCGTAGTCGAGGGCGTGCAATCCGAAGCCGTAGTACGGCGGATCGATGAGCATGGGATCGGCATTCGTTTCGGCGACTTCTACGCCCGGCACCTGATCGAGGCACTGGGGCTGGCGGCGCATGGCGGTGTCATTCGCGTCTCGATTGCTCATTACAATACCGTCGACGAGATGCAGCGACTGGTCGAGCACCTGGCTCAGGCGATCACTGATCTGCGTCCATCCTGATTTCTGCGAGCACTTTTATGCCTGTTCCTCAAAATCTTGCTGAACTGCGTGCGGCCATGGTCGAGCACCAAGAGCGCCTGACCGCGCGCACCCGTGACGCGGCGCGGTACCTCAACGACCACCCGCACGATGTCGCGCTCAATACCGTCGCGGCCCTGGCCACGCAGTCGGGGATTGCCTCGTCTGCCTTCATTCGCCTGGCCAAGGCCTTGGGCTTCAACGGGTTCAGTGATCTGCAACGGCTGTTCAAGGCGCCGCTGCAACAAGCGGCGACCACCAGCTACAGCGAGCGCATTCGCCACTTCAACGGCGAAGAACTGCTCGAAGACCCCACGGATGTCGGTGCGATCCTGCAGGCGTTCAGCCGGGCCAACATTGTTTCGCTGGAGCACTTGGCCGAAGGCCAGCAGGTCGAGGCGCTGGAAAGCGCCATCACCCAGTTGCAGCGGGCGCGGACCATTTTCGTGATCGGCATGCGCCGCTCGTTTCCCATGGCCGCGTACCTGAGCTATGCCCTGAGCCGGGTCGGACGACGCGCCGTGCAAGTCACCGGGCTTGGCGGGTCGCTGCATGAGCAGATCGGCGCGCTGCACAGCGATGACGTGCTGGTAGCGGTCAGTTTTCCGCCCTATGCCCAGGAAACCATCGATGCCTGTCAGCAAGCGGTGGTGGCGGGCACGCCGATCGTCGCCCTGACCGACAGCATCATCAGCCCGATCGGCCAGTGCGCGGCGACCATGATCGAAGTCAATGACGCCGAACTACTGGGTTTTCGCTCGCTGACGGCGGCGTTCTGCGTGGCACAAACCCTGGCCATGGGCCTGGCATTCCGCGACGGACAGTCGGTCAGCGGGCCGGATCACGACGCCCTTAAACATATTGATTGCTAAGCGACGGCCCGACGGCCGCGCTCCCACTCAACCCTCTGCGCCTGTGCAGGAGATTGCTCACATGGCTTCACCTTTACGCGATCTGGTCGGCTACGGCCAAAACCGCCCTCAGGGCGCCTGGCCCAACGGTGCCCGGTTGGCAATCAGCCTGGTGATCAACTACGAAGAAGGCTCCGAGCGCTCGTTGGCCATGGGCGATCCCGATCAGGAAAGCATGACCGAATGGGGCAGCTATCAATTCCCCGACGGCGTGCGCAACCTGGCGATGGAATCGATGTATGAATATGGCTCACGCGTTGGCATCTGGCGGATTCTCGAGATTCTCCAACAGGCCAATGTGCCTTCGACGTTCCATGCCTGCGCCGTGGCGTTCGAGCAGAACCCCGATGTGGCGAAAGCCGCGGTCGCCCTGGGTCATGAAATCTGCAGCCATGGTTATCGCTGGGAAGAAGTGTTCCGCCTGACCGAAGAAGAGGAACGCGAGCACATTCGCCTCGCCGTGGAATCGTTCGAGCGCACCTGCGGCAAGCGCCCGGTCGGCTGGTATTGCCGCTACGGCGCCAGTGTGCGGACCCGCCGCCTGGTGGCCGAGGAGGGCGGTTTCCTGTATGACTCCGACGCCTACAACGACGACGTGCCGTATTACGTCGACGTCCAGGGCAAACAGCATCTGGTGGTGCCCTATACCAGCGACGTCAACGATTTCCGCTACTGGAATTCGCCGGGGTTGTCCCAGGCTTCGGACTTCTTTGAATACATGAAAGAGAGTTTCGAGGTGCTGTACGACGAATCCGCCGATGGCCTGCGCATGATGTCGGTGGGCTTGCACCCGCGCATGGTCGGGCGTCCGGGGCGTGTTCGGGCGCTCAAGCGTTTTATCGAATACGCCCAGGGCCACGAAGGCGTGTGGTTCGCCACCCGTGAACAAATCGCCCGGGCCTGGATGACGCGCGCCTGAAGCACTGCTGGCGGATCCCGGCCGTGACTGTTTGGAGAAGTATCTATGCAACCTTTCGATACGGTGATTCGCAACGCGCGGGTGGTCACGGCCGCGGATATTTTCAGCAGTGACATCGGCATTCGCGACGGGCGCATCGCCGCCCTCGGCCTCGACCTGGCTGCAGGACTGACGGAGATTGATGCCGCCGGCCGTCACGTCACCCCCGGTGGCATCGACAGTCATGTGCATTTCGATCAACCCACCGGCGACGGTTTGGTGATGGCTGATGATTTCTCCAGCGGCACGCGCTCGGCGGCTTGCGGCGGCACCACCACGGTGATCCCGTTTGCCTGTCAGCAGAAGGGCCAGACCTTGCGCGCCGCCGTCGATGACTATCACCGTCGCGCCGGCGATAAGCCGGTGATCGATTACGCCTTTCACCTGATCGTCACCGATCCGACCCCCGAGGTCCTGCGCGAAGAACTGCCAGCGCTGATCGCCGAGGGCTACACCTCGTTCAAGATCTACATGACCTACGACGCCCTCAAGCTCAACGACCGGGAAATTCTGGAAACCCTGTCCGTCGCCCGCCGCGAAGGGGCGATGGTGATGCTGCACGCCGAGAACAGCGACTGCATCGCCTGGCTGACCGAGCGCTTGCTGGCTGCCGGGCTGGATGCGCCGCGTTACCACGCCACGTCGCGACCGATGCTGGTGGAGCGCGAGGCCACTCACCGCGCCATCGCCCTGGCCGAGTTGGTGGATGTGCCGATCCTGATCGTGCACGTGTCGGGCCGTGAAGCCATCGAGCAGATCCGCTGGGCGCAAAGCTTGGGGTTGAAGGTGTATGCCGAAACCTGTCCGCAGTACCTGTTCCTGACCGCCGATTCCCTTGGCTGTGACGACGGCTTCGACGGCGCCAAATGCATTTGCAGCCCACCGCCACGGGATGCGGCCAATCAGCGAATCATCTGGGATGGCCTGGAAAACGGCTCGTTCGAGATTTTCTCTTCCGACCATGCGCCGTTCCGTTTCGACGGCCCCGACGGCAAGAAAGCCCATGGCGAACAGGCGTCCTTCGACAAGGTCGCCAACGGTATTCCGGGCGTCGAGACGCGCATGGCATTGCTCTGGTCCGAAGGCGTGCGCACCGGGCGAATCACCGCGCAAAGCTTCGTCGCGCTGACCTCCACCAACGCCGCAAAAATGTACGGCTTGTACCCGCGCAAGGGCAGCATTGCCATCGGCACCGATGCCGATCTGGTGATCTGGGATGAAGGCCAGACCGTTCACCTGACAAATGCGATGTTGCACCACAACGTCGACTACACGCCCTACGCGGGCATGCAATTGACGGCATGGCCGGCCATGACCCTGTCCCGTGGCGAAGTGGTGTGGAACGGCGAGCCGCAAGGCCAGGCCGGTCGTGGCCGGTTCCTGGCCTGCGAGCGCCCGGCGCCGGCCCAGGTGCGTCGGCGCCAGACCGAGCTGCCGTTATGAATGACGTGCAGCGGGTGACGGCCAGCCTGATCCGAGCCTGGCAGGAGGGCGTGCGTCAACCGCTCGACGGCTTACACCTGGATAACGAAGGCCAGGCCTACGAGGTCCAGCAACGGGTCGCCGAGGCTATGGGCTGGTTTACCGACGCACCGGCCCGCGCCTGGAAACTGGGCGGCGCCCCCGGCGGCTTGATCAGCGCGGCGGGCGTGCCCGCGAGCGATATCAAACCCTCAGGCTGGCAATTGCCGACCGATTATTGCCATGGCGTCGGCATCGAAGGTGAACTGTTCGTGCGCTTGGGACGCGACCTGGACGAACACACTGACCTGGCCTGCGCCTATGCCGCCATCGACGCCTGGATGCCGGGCATCGAGCTGTGCGACACCCGCTGGATACATGGAGAACAGGCCGATCCGCTGCTGCGCCTGGCCGACCGACAACTCAACCGCGCCTTGATCGTCGGCCCAGCCCGGCCCATGGTCCCTTCGCCGGATTGGGCCCATCAGCGGGTTGAACTGTGGGTGGATGAGCAACCGGTGTTCACCGGCAGCAACAGCCATCCCTTCGCCGAACCGCTGAACTCCCTGCCATGGCTGGCCAGGCACGCAGCCGCACAAGGCAATCCGCTGCGCGCCGGTGATCTGATCGCCACGGGGAGCTGGACCGGCATTTTCTGGGCACCGTTTGGCGCAAGGGTTGAGGTGCGGTTCGCCGCTTTCGGGGCGGTAACGTTGCTCACGTGAACAGGCTCGCGTGTCGGGCTGTTCGAGCCTGAGCATCGCCAGCACTTTTTCGCTTCTAGAGCACCCGACCGCGGAGGCGGGTGTTATCCGACGTAAGCCTGCAAAAAATGTTTGATGGTTGTGGCGTAGGGCTGCCAACGAGTGGCTTCGATTTCACTTCGGAAATATTCATGGCGGTCCGCTTCGTCCCATGAGGCGATCTCTTCGAAATCACTTTCTCTCATCTTGCGATAGCTGCGCACGGCATTTGCTCTGGCGCCTTCAAGTGCCCCGTTGTCCAGACCGAACACACGTATTGTCTCTGATGCTCTGTTGCGTTCTTCATCGCTGAGGGCAGTGCGAGCGCGGACTTCTCCGGACGAATGGAAATAGAAAAAGTATTCGGGGTCATGCTCATCAGGTTTGAGGAGTACATCAGCATCGTAGAGTGGCGCTGAACGGCGATCTTTATAGTGCCCGCAATGCTCATCAGAACCACAGGCAAGAAAAAAATTACTCCAAGCGAACGTCAATTCCGGATAGCCGTTGGGGTGTCTGCGGTTTTTACGACGAAAGTGCTCGATATGCCCCTCGTGGTAAATCGCTCCCTCGCAATAAGCACAACGCAGACCGTATTCAGCCGCATCTGCCGTGGTAATACCGGGGATGCCTTGCAACTGGAACAGAGCGAAACGTAGTTGTTTCTTGCAGCAGCCCCGGAAGTCTTCCCAGGTTTGGGTCTGGTGGTCGTATTCCGCCAAGCAGGCTGGGGCGTTGATGGAGGCGCGATCCAGTTTAAGCATGGCGATCAGTCCTTGGCATCCGAGTGTTTTTTTAACTTGAACGTTTGAAAGCGGATGAGTCGGTCCGCATCGAGCAGGATCGGATGCTGGGGACCGTAGAAATCAAGCAGCTTTTCCCGCAGCGCCGCGCCTCCGGCATCCTTGTCGGTCCCGTCTTCGATTTTGGCGGTGTAGTCGGCTAGCCAATGTGCCTCGTCGACTGGCGGAATGGAGTTGACACCCATGACATCGTTGAGTGCAACGGCACTTTCCACGCCTTTGACTTCCTGCGATGGGCTGACTGCTTGCCACTGTCCCTGAGCGTTTTGGAAAAGCATACGAATGCTCTTGCTCTTCACGGTCGAAAGTACTTGGGGACTGTGAGTGCTTACGATGAACTGAATGTTCGGAAATGCTTTACGCAAGTTGGCAATAACGCGTTGCTGCCAAGCCGGGTGCAGGTGCAGATCGACCTCGTCGATCAATACGATCCCGGTTGTTTCTCGGGGGGCTTTTTCCTTGAGATGTCCATTCAGTCGCGCACAACGCAGCGCTAGATCGGCGACCAAAGTAATCATGGCGCGAACACCATCACTGAGCAGACTGAGTGGCAGTGCACCATGGTCCGGATGGGCCATTGATAGCCCTTCAAATGTCAGGCTGTAGTGAAAGTCGTTCCAGCCTTCTTCGACCATTACCTCGTTCACAGCGTTCCTGATCCCTTGCAGGCGTGCTTCCAGGTTGGAATGTTCGTAACCGGATTGTTGCTTTTGCTGGAGGGCTGCCAGTGTCGCTTTTCTCATCCATTCCTGTAATTGAACGAATGTCGAGAACACAGAGAGGCAGTCCTCATAGCCCGCAGTGCGACTTTCTGTCAGTACCGCTTTGCTCGATACATTTTTGTGGCTGACCCAAAGGCGTCTCGAGCTGTAGTAGCGAACCAGAGGAAGTGAAACCTCGGAGTTTGTTCGCAGCATTGACTGGAATTCTCTCCCCCAAGAGGCCAGCGGTTCGGACTCCTTGGTGGTGGTGCGACTTTTAGGTCCATTCAATGCTCGCTGCCATTGCACGTCGGGTGTAATCATTTCGGCATTGATGATGACTGGAAACTGCTGCTCACTCTCAAAGCCTTCGCCAATCCTGACGTAACGGGCATCGGTACGATCAATGTGCTTGGATACGCCTTGATCAAACGCACCGACAAAGGGTCCCAAAGCCGCCACGATAGCCTCCATAACCGTAGTCTTGCCTTGGCCGTTGCGCGCCGCGATGACCGTCAGCTCGGGATCGAAGTCGATTTCAAGCTCGGCAAAGCGACGGTAGTTTTTAAGGCTTAGCTTTGTGAGATTCATAAACTCTCTTCTGGCTGAATAATGCGGCCCGACGGCTCTTGCGGCGAGGATGACAGGCTGCCCCAAAAGCGCGGAACGAATAGAAGGGCATACTAACAGTGCAGCGAGCTGTGTGGTGTAGTCGAACCTACGCGGATAACGCCTTCGCTCTCTGACAGTGTCGGGGCTTTTTTCATGGAGTCGCCAGCGCTTTTCGCCCTGTGCCAAAATGCGCGCATCCACTGCCCAGGAACGCCCATGCAAGCCGCAACTCCCTCACTTATCCGCGAAACCTTCCCCGTCGGCCCGTTGCAGTGCAACTGCACGATCATCGGCGATCCGATCAGCAAAAAGGCGATTGTGGTCGATCCCGGTGGCAATCCGGATCGAATCATGGCGCGCCTCGACGCTTTGGGCTTGAAGGTGGTGAGCATCATCCACACCCATGCGCACCTGGATCATTTCCTCGCGTCCGGGCAGATGAAAGCGCTGACCGGCGCGACCTTGCATTTGCACAAGGAAGACCAGTTCCTCTGGGACAACCTGGAAATGCAATGCGGCATGTTTGGTGTGCCGTACACCCCGGTACCGCCGCCGGATCGCTGGTTGGCCGATGATGAAGAACTGGCCTGCGGTTGCGGTGTAGCGTTGCACACGCCGGGGCATACGCCGGGTTCGATGAGTTTCTGGTTTGCCGACGCCAAGCTGCTGATCGCCGGCGACACGCTGTTTAAGCGCGGGGTAGGTCGCACCGATTTGTGGGGTGGCGACCAGGCGACTATCGTTCGCTCGATCAAGCAGCGTTTGTACACCCTCGACGAGGACGCCACTGTGGTAACCGGTCACGGTCCGGACACGCGCCTGGGAGACGAAATGCGTGAGAATCCGTTCGTGCGCGCCTGAAGTTTGTGTGAGGGCGCGATGGAATTTTTGTCATGGCTGATGATCCAACGCCCGCAACGTACGTTGCTACGCCCGTTGCACCACAGAATGCAGAAAGTAGGAGCTCTTCATGTTCACCACGCGTCGTTTGATTATTGTCGCTACTGCTGTGGCCGTGCTCTCGGGCTGCGCTTCACCCAATCCTTATGACAACCAGGGCCAGGCCGATAGCGGTTCGCAAGGCATGAGCAAGACCGCTAAATATGGTGGCCTGGGCGCCCTGGCCGGTGCGCTGGCCGGTGCCGCTATCGGGCACGACAACCGTGGCAAGGGGGCGCTGATCGGCGCCGCCGTGGTGGGGGCTTCCGCCGCCGGTTACGGCTACTACGCCGACCAGCAGGAGAAGAAACTGCGCGCCAGCATGGCCAACACCGGGGTGGAAGTGCAGCGCCAGGGCGATCAGATCAAGCTGATCATGCCGGGCAACATCACCTTCGCCACTGACTCGTCGAACATTGCGTCGAGTTTCTACCAGCCGCTGAATAATCTGGCCAACTCGCTGAAGGAATTCAGCCAGAACCAGATCGAAATCGTCGGCTACACCGACAGCACCGGCAGCCGCCAGCACAACATGGACTTGTCCCAGCGTCGCGCGCAGAGCGTAGCGACTTACCTGACGTCCCAGGGCGTCAGCGGCGCCAACCTCTCGGCCCGCGGCGCCGGCCCGGATAACCCGATTGCCAGCAACGGTGATGTTAACGGCCGGGCGCAAAACCGTCGGGTCGAAGTCAACTTGAAAGCGATTCCGGGCCAGCAGTACGGTGGCCAGCAACAGCCGGGCACCGTTCAGCAATACCCGTAAACACCGAAAAAAACTGTGGGAGCGAGCCTGCTCGCGAAAGCGCTGTGTCAGACAACGATCATGTTGACTGATACACCCTCTTCGCGAGCAGGCTCGCTCCCGCTTTGTATCTGCAACGCCCCTTAGTTCGCCTCTTTCACCGCACTCAAAAATGCACAGGTTCGCTCCTGCTGCGGGTTTTCGAAGATCTGCGCCGGCGTGCCCTGTTCGTGGATCTGGCCCTTGTAGAAGAAACACACGCGATCGGCGAACTCTCGGGCGAAGCCCATCTGGTGGGTGACCATCAACATGGTGAGGTTGTGCTCGGCGCCGAGCTTGCGGATCACGTTGAGCACTTCGCCGCACAATTCCGGATCCAGCGCCGAGGTCACTTCGTCGAACAGCATGACTTTCGGCCGCATCGCCAGTGCCCGGGCGATCGCCACCCTTTGCTGCTGGCCGCCGGACAACTGTGACGGGTAGTGCCCCAGCTTGCTGCCCAGGCCGACCAGTTCCAGCAAATCCGCCGCGCGTTCCCGGGCTTCCACCGGTTTCATGCCCAACACCTGCACCGGTGCTTCGATGACGTTTTGCAGGGCGGTCATGTGTGGGAACAGGTTGAAACTCTGGAACACCATGCCGATCTTGCCGCGCACCCGGCGGATATGCCGGTCGTTGGCTGGCACCAATACGCCGTTGCGGTTGGGCATGTGGGTCAGCAGGTCGTCCTCGATGCGGATCAGCCCGTCATCAATGCCTTCGAGGGTCATCAACACCCGCAGCAAGGTCGATTTGCCCGAGCCGCTGGGGCCGATGATCGCCACTTTCTCCCCCGGCGTGACGTCCAGGTTCAAATGATCGAGTACGGTGAAATTGCCGTAGCTCTTGGTCACGTCCTGGAAGCTGACAATCGGCTTGACCGTGTTCGGTTCGTGCATGGCCAAGGCCTCTTGCGGATGCAGGGGAGTCGCAGCACTGCGAGTCGACAGTGAAGTAGTCATTAGCGTAGCTCCAGGCGCGCTTCGAGGCGCCGTACCAGGTAAGCCAGGGCGATGCTCAGGGCGAGGAAGAACAGGCCGACCATGGTGATCGGTTCCAGGTAGCGAAAGTTCTCCGAACCGATGTTCTTGGCCTGTTGCATGATTTCCACCACCGTGATCGCCGACAGCACCGGCGTGTCCTTGAGCATGGCCACCAGATAGTTGCCCAGCGGCGGCAGGATCGGCCGCAGGGCCTGCGGCAGGATGATGTTGCGATAGGCGCTGTAAGGCGCGATGTTCAACGCGGTTACCGCTTCCCATTGAGCCCGCGGCACGGCATCGAGGCCGCCGCGATAGACCTCGGCGATGTAGCAGGCGTAATGCAGGCCAATGCCGAGGATGCCCACCTGCATGGCGCTCATGCTCACGCCGTAGTTCGGCAGTACGTAGTAGAGGAAATACACCTGGATCAGCAACGGTGTGCTGCGGATGAACTCGATCACCCCGGTGGCCGGCCACGACAGCCACACCTGCCGACTGCGCCGGGCAATGGCAAGAAACAGCCCGAGCACAATCGCAATCAGAAACCCGACCAGGGTAATGCCCACGGTGTTAAGCGACGCGCGCAGCAGATCGGGGAGGATCTGCCAGGCGTAGGTCCAGTCGAACAGGGTCATGACAGGCCTCCGCGCATCCGTCCACGGGCCAGGCGCCGCTCAAGGCTGCGCATGCCAAAGTTGATGGCCTGGGCGAGGATGAAATACATCACCAGCGCCAGGCTGAAGATTTCCACGGTCTGGAACGTTGCCTGGTCCAGTTGCCGGGCGCGGAAGCTCAGGTCAGACAAGGTGATGAGCGACACCAGCGAGGTGTTTTTCAGCAACTCGATCAGCAAGTTAGTGCCCGGTGGAATCGCCGCCAGCAACGCCTGGGGCAGGATGATCCGGCGAAAACGCTTATAGCCGCTGAAGTTCAGGGCCGTGGACGCTTCGTACTGACCCTTGGCCACGGAGCTGATCGCGCCGCGCATCACTTCCGCGCCATAGGCGCCGATGTGCAGGCCAAGGCCAACAATCGCCACGGTGTAGGAACTCAATTCCAGATTGAACGGCGGCAAGGGCAGCACAAAAAACAGCCAGAACAGCTGCACCAGCAACGAAGTGCCGCGAAAGATCTCGATGTAGGTGATCGAAAACCAGCGCAGCGCCCGCCATGGGGACAAGCGCCCCAGTGCCGCGAGAATCGCCGCGACGATCGCCAGCAGCGAACCGAAGAAGGTCACCTGGATAGTCACCCAGGCGCCTTGTATCAATAGCGGAAGTAATTCACCCATGGTTCAACCTGGTTATCCGGATTTGATCAGGGGAAAAGGCATCGCGCCGCAGCGCCATGCCTGTTTCGACTATTGAGCGCAGAGCTCGGCAGCCGTCTTCGTGGTGACGTTGGACTGGTCGAAGCCGAACGGCGCGACGGTCTTCAGATGCTCCTCGGAGCCCAGCCATTTCTTCAGCTCGGCATTGACTGCATCGCGCAGGTCTTTGTCTTCCGGACGGAAGGCCAGGGCGCCGTAGCCGATGTGCGACGGATCATCCTTGAACTCGGTGACCGCCTCGACCTTCTCGCCACCTTTGGTTGCCAGGCCTTTCATGGTCAGCTGCGTACCGACCGCCGCATCGGCGCGGCCGGCGCGCACGGCTTGCAACTGCGCGGTGGTGTCCGGCACCTGCAGGATCTGCGAATCCTTGACCCCGGAGTCCCGCGCGTAGGCCAGGTTTACCGTGCCGGCCATGATCGCCAGTTTGATGTCCGGGTTCTTGGCGATGTCTTCGTAGCTGTGCAGGTTTTTCGGGTTGCCCTTGGCGGTGAGCAGGGCGTCCGGCAACTGGTACTGCGGATCGGTGAACAGCACTTGCTTGCAACGGGCCGGAGTGATGTACATGCCCGCGGCAATCACGTCGAAACGCCCGGCGCGCAGGCCGGGGATCAGCGAGCCCCACTCGGTCAGCACGCCGTCGACTTTGTTGATGCCCATTTTGGCGAAGATGATCTTGGCGATTTCCGGTGATTCACCGGTAACCCGGCCGTCCGTCTCGGTGAAGGCGAACGGCGTTTCGTTGGCATAGCCGACGCGGATGCTGCTGTTCTGCTTGACGGTTTCCAAGGTGCTGGCGGCGTGGGCGCCGGCGGCCAGGCCGAACATCGCGCAAGCCACGAACAGGCGACGCAGGGCGCTGGGGGCGCGGGTGGTGAAATTGCTCATCGGTAAAATCTCCTGTTTCTTGTGGACCCGTCGGCGACGGCTCTGTGTTAGGAGGCAGTGTTACAAGAGCAAAGCGTACAAAGACTGATCCCGCGCATCGGGATGCAGTTTCGGTACAGGTCGATTGGTTTTGTTTTGAGGACCGGCAACCAGCCCGGGCATCGACCTTGGACCGAGCATACAAAAGCCCGTCGCATCATGGCATTGCACTAGGACAATTGCTTTGCATGGATTCTCGCGGGATGCTGTCGGCACACGCACCGACGCGGGTTTCAGCGCTGATGAATAAGTGGAAAACAGCCTTGGATGGTGCCCGTAGCGGCGAGTCCAAATACAAGATCCTGGTGCAGGCCATCGCCGACGACATTGAACAAGGCGTGTTGGCCAACGATCAGAGGTTACCGCCGCAACGGCACGTTGCCGACGCCATGGGCATCAGCGTGCAGACCGTCACCAACGCTTACAAAGAACTGGAGCGCCAGGGCCTGGTGCGGTGCGAAGTGGGGCGCGGCAGTTTCGTTTCGCGGCGCATGAGCGATCGGGTCGCCACTTACATCCTCGACAGCCCGGAGCGGGCGCTGGTGGATTTTTCCATCGCGCGCATCCTCCACACCCGCGAGCATGATCAGTTCTGGCGCGAGACCTGCCGCGAACTCAGCACCGAAGAAGACCAGCCGTGGATCCATGCGTTTCGGCCGATTGCCGGTTTCGAATCGCACCGCGAAGCGGCCATGCACTGGCTCGGTCGTCAGGGCATGCGGGTGGATCGCGATGACATCCTGATCACCAACGGCGCAGCGCACGGGATCTTTCTCGCGTTGGCGTCGCTGGCCGGCCCGGACGACGTGGTGCTATGCGAAGGCATCACCGACCATGGGGTCATCGGCAATTCGCAAGTGCTCGGCTTTACCCTCAAAGGCCTGGAGATGGACCGCTTCGGCATCGACCCGGAGCATTTCGAAGACATGTGCAGCAACGAGCGCATCACCGCGCTGGTGTGCACCCCCAACCTGAACAACCCGACCACCAGCCTGATGCCCGATAACCGCCGCCGGGAAATTGCCGAGATCGCCCGGCGCTTCGGCGTGCACATCATTGAAGACGACGTGTACGGGCCGCTGCTCGATGAACAGCGCCCGCCGCCGATCAGCCATTATCTGCCGGAGCTGTCATTCTATTGCACCAGCATGACCAAGTCAGTGCTGACTGGGCTGCGTATCGGTTATCTGGTGGTGCCCAAGCGCTTGGCGTTGCGCACTGAAAGCATCCTGCGGGTCAACAGCTGGATGGCCACGCCCATGGTCTCGGAGATCGCCGCGCGCTGGATTCGCGATGGCCGTGCCGACACCCTGGTGCGCCTGCAACGCAAATTGCTCTCCGCGCGCCAGGCGATGGTCAGCGAATACCTGGGCGAGTACCTGCTCGGCCAGCACCCGCACGCGCTCAATGCCTGGGTTGGCATTCCGCCGCACTGGGAAGTCGACAGCCTGGTGCGGACCCTGCGCCACCGGCACATTGCCGTGACCTCGCCGGACCCGTTCACCGTGCGCGGCACCCCGCGAGCCCGGGCGGTGCGGATGTGCGTCGGTGCCGAATGCAGCGATCAAGAAATGCGTGACGCCTTGATCGCCATGCGCGAAATCTTCGGCCAATACCCGCAAATCCACGACTTTTAAACAGCGTGCCCGGCCAAACATTTTTGTCGGCTAAATTGCCCTAGTACATTCGTCGCGACAATTTTGCCCTCGTAGACTGCGCCCAACACCTCAGTCGGGACGCGGTCATGTCAGCGCTGCAGCTACAGGATATTTACCTCGCTCGCCAACGCATCGAAGCCTTGGTGCGGCGCACGCCGATGGAATATTCGCCGAGCCTGTCACAGCGTCTTGGCGTGGCGGTGTACCTCAAGCTCGAATCGCAGCAGCTCACCGGCAGCTTCAAATTGCGTGGCGCCAGTAACGCGGTCGCGCAACTGAATACCGAACAAAAAAACCGTGGCGTGGTGGCGGCCTCCACTGGCAATCATGGCCGTGCGTTGGCCCATGCCGCGTCGCAGCAGGGCGTGAAGGCGACCATTTGCCTGTCGAACCTGGTGCCGGCAAATAAGGTTCGCGCCATTCGCGAACTCGGTGCTGAGGTCTGCATCATCGGCCAGTCCCAGGATGACGCGCAGCGCGAAGCCGAACGCATCGCCCGTGAACAGGGCGCGACGTTGCTGCCGCCCTTCGACCATCCAGCGATCATCGCCGGGCAGGGCACCTTGGGCCTGGAAATCCTCGAGCAACTGCCGGACGTCGCCCAGGTGCTGGTGCCGTTGTCCGGCGGCGGTTTGTTTGCCGGCGTGGCCCTGGCCCTGAAAAGCATCAACTCGCAGATCATCACTCACGGCATCAGCATGCAGCGCGGCGCGGCAATGCACGCCAGCCTCGCGGTCGGCCATCCGGTGGAAGTCGAAGAGTTGTTAACCCTCGCCGATTCCCTCGGCGGCGGCATCGGTCTCGACAACCGCTACACCTTCGGCATGACCCGCGAACGCTGCGATCACCTGCACTTGCTCAGCGAAGCGTCGATCGCCAATGCCCTGCGCCATGCCTATCGCGAAGAACGGCTGGTGCTCGAAGGCGCCGCCGTGGTCGGCATTGCCGCGTTGCTCGACGGCTTGGTCGTAGCGCGCGGGCCGATCGTGGTGGTGGTCAGCGGGCGCAACGTCGACACCGAACAGCACTTGCGCGTCCTTGCCGGCGCCGATGCGTAAATTCAAACCAGAACCGGGAGCAAAGCACCGATGAGTGACGTGACCCTGTTGAGTGAAGCCGACCTGCGTGCCTGTGTGGCGCTGGACCTGGCGAGCATCGAGGCCATCGAGCAAGCCTTTGTGCTACTGGCGACCGCCGCCGTGGCCATGCCGCCGATCCTGCGCCTGGACATCCCCGAGCACAACGGCGAAGTCGACGTGAAAACCGCGTACCTGCCGGGGCTGGAGCGCTTCGCGATCAAGGTCAGCCCGGGGTTTTTCGACAACCCGGCGCTGGGCTTGCCGAGCCTCAACGGCATGATGATGTTGCTCTCGGCGCGCACCGGTTTGCTCGATGCTTTGTTGCTGGATAACGGTTACCTCACGGCCGTGCGCACCGCCGCCGCGGGCGCCGTGGCCGCCCGTTGTCTGTCGCGCCCCGATAGCCGTTGCGTGGCGCTGATCGGTGCCGGTGAGCAAGCGGCGTTGCAATTGCAGGCGCTGCGCCTGGTGCGGCCGATCGACAGCGTGCGGGTCTGGGCTCGCGACCCGGCAAAAGCCGTGGCGTTCGGCGTTGAGCTGAGCCGCGACGCCGGCCTGCAAGTCACCGCGTGCGCCACGGTCGACGAAGCCATGGCCGACTCAGACATCGCCATTACCTGCACACCGAGCCGCGCGCCGCTGATCGAAGCCCGACATCTGCGTCCCGGCCTGCACATCACCGCGATGGGCTCCGATGCCGAACACAAAAACGAGATTTCGCCACAGGTCGTGGCCCAGGTCGACCGCTACGTCGCCGACCGCTTGAGCCAGACACGCATTCTCGGCGAGCTGCACCACGCGCTGGCCGCCGGTGTGATTGACGATGAGTCGGCGTTTGCGGAACTCGGCCAGGTCCTCGCCGGCCAGCGGCCCGGTCGCACCGACGCTGCGCAGATCACCTTGTGCGACCTCACGGGCACCGGCGCCCAAGACACGGCCATGGCCAACCTGGCCTTCGAACGGGCGCGCGCGGCCGGCAAGGGTTTGCAGTTCGCCAGTTAATTGATTGTTCATTCATGGGTCACTGATCAGAGGGCATGTGCATGTCGCAGATAGTCGTCAATCTCCCGTTCGAGCGGGAGGAATACACCCAGCGCCTGACCAAGGTGCGCGCGGCCATGCAGGCGCAGGGCATCGAGTTGTTGCTGGTCACCGATCCATCGAACATGGCGTGGCTGACCGGCTACGACGGTTGGTCGTTCTACGTGCACCAGTGCGTGCTGCTGGCGCTCGACGGCGAACCGGTGTGGTTCGGTCGCGGCCAGGACGCCAACGGTGCCAAGCGCACGGTGTTCATGCGGCAAGACAATATCGTCGGTTACCCGGATATCTACGTGCAGTCCCGCGAGCGGCATCCGATGGACTACCTGTCGCGGGAAGTGATCACTGCCCGCGGTTGGGACGCGCTGACCATCGGCGTCGAGATGGACAACTATTACTTCAGCGCCGCCGCGTATCTGTCGCTCAAGCAGCACCTGCCCAAGGCCACGCTGATCGATGCCGTGGGCCTGGTGAACTGGCAGCGGGCGATCAAGTCGCCGCAGGAAATTGCCTATATGCGCATTGCCGCGCGGATCGTCGAGAACATGCACGGGCGCATCCTCGAGCGGATCGAACCGGGCATGCGCAAAAACGAACTGGTGGCGGAGATCTACAGCAGCGGCATCCTCGGTGCGGATGGCCATGGCGGCGATTACCCGGCCATCGTGCCACTGTTGCCGACTGGCGCCGATGCCAGCGCGCCGCACCTGACCTGGGACGATTCACCGTTCCAGAAGGGCGCGGGGACGTTCTTCGAAATCGCCGGTTGCTACAAGCGCTATCACTGCCCGCTGTCGCGAACCATCTATCTGGGCAAACCGCCAGCGCATTTCCTCGAAGGCGAGAAAGCCGTGGTCGAAGGCATTGCCGCCGGGCTGGACGCGGCCAAACCCGGTAACACCACCGGTGACATCGCCGTGGCGTTTTTCAAGGTGCTGGAGAAGTTCGGCATTCACAAGGACAGCCGTTGCGGCTACCCGATTGGTATCAGTTACCCGCCAGACTGGGGCGAGCGCACCATGAGCCTGCGCCCTGGCGACAACAGTGTGTTGCAGCCAGGCATGACCTTCCACTTCATGCCGGGGTTGTGGATGGACGATTGGGGCCTGGAAATCACCGAGAGCATTCTGATCACCGAGACCGGCGTCGAAACCCTGTGCAACGTGCCACGCCAACTGTTCGTGAAGGATTGAGCCATGAGCGATCTGCCCGCCAACCCGATCAGCGCCACCGTGGATTTTGCCCGCGACGGCGTGCAGCATGGGTTTCTCAAACTGCCGTATTCCCGGGACGACTCGGCCTGGGGCGCGGTGATGATTCCGATCACCGTGGTGCAGCGCGGTCAGGGCCCGACCGCGCTGCTGACCGGCGGTAATCACGGTGACGAATACGAAGGCCCGGTGGCGCTGAGCAAACTGGCGCAGCAGTTGACGGCCGCCGACGTGACCGGGCGGGTAATCATCGTGCCGTTCATGAACACCCCGGCATTTCATGCCGGCCGCCGCACCTCGCCAATCGACAAAGGCAATCTCAACCGCAGCTTCCCCGGCAAACCCGACGGCAGCGTGACCGAGAAAATCGCCGACTACTTCAATCGCACCTTGTTACCGCTGGCGGACATCGTGCTGGACATCCATTCCGGTGGCCGCACCCTGGATTTCCTGCCGTTCGCCGCCAGCCATGTGCTGCCGGACCCTGAGCAACAAACGCGATGCGAGGCCGGCATGCGCGCGTTCAATGCGCCGTACAGCATGCGCATGCTCGAACTCGATGCCGGCGCCATGTACGACACCGCCGCCGAACGCCAAGGCAAGACCTTCGTTACCACCGAACTAGGTGGCGGCGGTTCGTCCAGCGCCCGCAGCGTGGCGATTGCCGAGCGCGGTGTGCGCAATCTGCTGGTGCATGCCGGGATTGTGCAGGGCGAGGTGCAATTGGCGGAGTCGATCATGCTCGACATGCCCGACGGCGACTGCTTCATCGCCAGCGAACACGATGGATTGCTGGAAATGTGCCGCGACCTCGGCGATACCGTGAAAAAGGGCGACGTGATTGCCCGGGTCTACGACGCCACCCGCACCGGCGTCGCCCCGGTGCAATACCGCGCGGCCCGCAGTGGCTTGCTGGCGGCGCGGCATTTTCCGGGGTTGGTGCGGTGCGGCGATACCGTCGCGGTGATCGCCGAGGTAGTGACCTGAGAGGATCGTTCCCGCGCAAAGCGTTGGAACGATCATCAATGAGCGAAGGATAGGGCCCATGCACAAACTCGACCGCTACGACCTGAACATCCTGCGCATTCTTTCCGAAGACGGGCGGATCACCAAGTCGAGCCTGGCGGAGGCGATCAACCTGTCGGTGACGCCCGCCTGGGAGCGGGTGCGCAAGCTCGAAAGCCTGGGCCTGATCAAGGGTTACCGGGCGCAGATTGACTGGAACGCGGTGTTCAAGCGCCAGCAAGTGCTGGTGGAAATCACCCTCGCCCGGCACACCGCTCAGGACATGCGCCGATTCGAGCAACGCATGACTGAGGCGGCGGAGGTGGCGTTCTGTTATGCCACCGGCGGCGGGGTCGATTACCTGGCAATGATCCAGGCGCCGGACATCGATCACTATCAGCGCTTCATCGACCAGTTGCTGCTCGACGACCTGGGCATCGAGCGCTACTTCACTTACATCGTCACCAAAACCATCAAGACCGCCGGCGCGTTGCCCGCCGAGTTATCAGCAGCCCCCTGAGACCTGTGAGAGCAAGCCTGGCGGCTCGCTCATCAAAGAAATTTCGTCACCGCAAAAACTGCTGTTTGCCGTCGCCCGTTCAGAAAAAACCCGAGGTCTAGAGTCGGCAAACGCAAAATCATCCCGGCTGATCGGCTCTAGCATGGTTCCACGCTTACGCTTAGGAGTGAACGCCATGACCTACAAACACCCGCTGCTGTTCAAGGCCTTGTGCTACGTCGATGGTCATTGGGTGCACAGCGACAGTGGCCACAGCGTGGCTGTGCAGAACCCGGCCAATCGCCAGGTGATCGGCCATGTGCCGATGCTCGATCAACCGCAGATCGTCGCCGCCATCGATGCCGCTCACCGCGCCTTTAGCGCCTGGCGCGAGCAAAGCCTGGAGGCGCGCGGGGCGATTCTGCGGCGTTGGGCGGCGCTGATGCTGGAACATCAGGAAGACCTGGCGCGAATCCTCAGCCTGGAGCAGGGCAAGCCGCTGGCCGAATCCCGTGGCGAGATTGCCTACGCGGCAAGTTTTATTCCCTGGTTCGCCGAAGAAGCGCGGCGCCTCTACGGGCAGAACATTCCCAGCCACATCCCCGGCGCGCACCTCGGCACGCTCAAGGAACCGGTGGGCGTGTGCGCGTTGCTCACACCATGGAATTTCCCCTCGGCGATGATCACTCGCAAAGCCGCTGCGGCCCTGGCCGCTGGCTGCACGGTGGTGGTCAAACCGGCCCACGAAACGCCGTACTCGGCGCTGGCCCTGGCGCAACTGGCGGAGGAGGCGGGTTTCCCGGCCGGCGTATTCAACGTGGTGTTGGGCGAGCCGCAAATGGCCATGCAAACCCTGGTGCAGGATCGCCGCGTGCGTTCGGTCAGTTTCACCGGCTCGACCCGGGTCGGACAGCTTGTGCTGCAAGCCGCCGCGCATGATGTAAAGAAAGTCGCGCTGGAACTGGGTGGCAACGCGCCGTTCATCGTCTGCGCCGATGCCGACCTGACGCTCGCGGTGAGGGTTGCGGTCGAGGCCAAGTTCCAGACTTCCGGCCAGGATTGCTGCGCGGCCAACCGGATCATGGTCGAGCGCTCGATCTATCCTGAATTCCTCAAGCGCTTTGCCGCCGCGGTGCGCGAGTTGCGCGTCGGCCCGGCAATGGTTGATGGCCAGGAGCAGAAAGTCGATGTTGGTCCGCTGATGCACCAAGCCGCGTTCGACGCCACCGCCGAGCGCGTCGCCGACGCTGTACGCCTTGGCGCGCAACGCCTGGTGGGCGGCGAAGCCCACGCACTCGGCGGGTTGTTCTATCAGCCGACGGTGTTGGCCGACGTCACCCCGGCGATGCGTATTTACCGCGAAGAAAACTTCGCGCCGATTGCCGGGGTCATGGCGTTCGATTCGATCGAGCACGCCCTCGAGATGGCCAACGACACCGAATATGGTCTGGCCGCCTACATTTGTTCCAATCGCCTGGACCTGATCTACCCGCTGATCCGTCGCCTCGACCACGCGATGATCGCGGTCAATGGCGTCAAGTTTACCGGCCATCCGATCCCGTTCGGTGGCATGAAAGCCTCGGGGCTGGGCCGTGAAGGCGGCGCCGAGGGCTTCGAAGCTTTCGTCGAAACCAAATACTTTTGCCTGCACCATCAAGGCCAGTTCTAAGGAGATCCACCATGAGCCAAGAACTCGATTCGTTGTTCGAACAGGACCGCGCGCACTTCATGCACCCCTCGACCCACGCCCACGACCACGCCAGTGGCGCGCTCAAGGGACGGATCATCAAGAGCGCTTCGGGCATCCGCATTCGCGACCACGAGGGCCGTGAATTCATCGACGCCTTTGCCGGCCTGTACTGCGTGAACATCGGCTACGGTCGTACTGAAGTGGCCGACGCCATTTATAAGCAAGCCAAGGAACTGGCGTACTACCACACCTACGTCGGCCACTCGACCGAAGCGATTATCGAATTGTCGAGCCGCGTCATCGACTGGGCGCCCGAAGGCATGAAGAAGGTCTACTACGGCCTGTCCGGTTCCGACGCCAACGAAACCCAGATCAAACTGGTGCGTTACTACAACAACGTACTGGGGCGGCCGCAGAAGAAGAAAATCATCTCCCGTGATCGCGGTTACCACGGCTCGGGCATCATGACCGGTAGCCTCACCGGGCTGCCGACCTTCCACCAGCATTTCGACCTGCCGGAACAGGGCATCAAGCACACCGTGTGCCCGCACTGGTACCGCAAGGCCCCGGCCGGCATGGATGAAGCGGCGTTCGTGCGCTATTGCGCCGATGAACTGGAGAAGATGATCCTCGCCGAAGGCCCGGACACCGTGGCCGCGTTCATCGGCGAACCGCTGATGGGCACCGGCGGCATTATCGTGCCGCCGGCCGGTTACTGGGCGGCGATCCAGGCTGTGCTGAACAAGTACGATGTGCTGCTGATCGCCGATGAGGTGGTCTGCGCTTTCGGTCGCCTTGGCTCGAAAATGGGCAGCCAGCGCTACGGCATGCGCCCGGACCTGATCACTACCGCCAAAGGCCTGACCAGTGCTTACGCGCCGCTGTCAGCGGTGATCGTCGGGGAAAAGGTGTGGGACGTGATCGAAAAAGCCTCGGAATCCCAAGGCGCCATGGGCCATGGCTGGACTTATTCCGGGCATCCGATTTGCGCGGCGGCGGCCTTGGCTAACCTCGACATTCTGGCGCGGGAGAACCTCACCGAAAACGCCGAGAAGGTCGGCAGCTACCTCAACCGGCGCCTGCGCGAATCCCTGGAAGGGCACCCGCTGGTGGGCGAAGTGCGTGGCGATGGCATGCTCGCGGCGGTGGAATTCATGGCTGATCGCGAACAGCGCACACCGTTCGACGCGGCGTTGAAGGTCGGGCCGAAAGTCTCGGCCGCGTGCCTGGAACGCGGCATGATCGCCCGGGCCATGCCCCATGGCGACATCCTCGGCTTCGCCCCGCCGCTGATCCTCACCGAGGCTGAAGCGGATTTGATTGTCGACATCACCAAAGCGGCGGTGGATCAGGTGGCGGGTGAAGTGCTGGGCTGAGCCTGCGTTCGGATCTGTTGTGACCGTTCTGACGCCATCGCTGGCAAGCCAGCTCCCACAGGAATCTTTGGTGTTCACGAGAATGGACACCAACCACTGGACCCTGTGGGAGCTGGCAAGCCAGATCCCGCAGGAATCTACGGTGTGCTTGATTACCACGAAACCTGTGGGAGCTGGCTTGCCAGCGATGAGGCACTAAAGGGCAACCTAAACGTCCAGCCACAAAAAAGCCCTCGAACCAGCCATGATTCGAGGGCTTTTGCATTGCGAGAAACCTGATCTACTTCTTCAAACCGTAATGCTCATCCAGCATGCCCGGTGCGTTTGGCGATTTCGGCGCGTAGTCCCGTGGCGGCTCCTGGTTGCGCGGCGGGGTCAGGCGCTCGCGGGGGGCGGTGACCGCTTCGGAGTGCAGGGCGGCCAGCAAACGTTGACGGGTCTGTTCGTCCAGGGCCAGACGGTTGGCGCCCTCGGCGAGGTGATCTTGCACTTCCTGATAGCTCTGGGTCATTTTCTTGACCAGCGTGGCGGTGCTGTTGAAGTGGGTCACCACCTCATTCTGATAACTGTCGAAGCGTTCCTGAACATCATCGAGCTGACGCTGCGTGCGGCTGGGCGCGGCATTCGGCGCAACGCGGGCGATCAGAAAACCAATGGCGACACCCACAACCAGGGCAAGAGTCGGCAACAACCAAACTAAGAGCGAGTGTTCCACGAGTCCTTCCTCTATAAACGGCTTTGCTTTACGTTAACGGCTCGAACCTGCGCTGTATACCGCGATTCACTCGCAATAGATTGGCACAGACAATTTGCTAGACGAGTCGACCTGATCCGAGGTCACGGAGTTCCTCCCTTGCTAATGCGCGAAACCCCCGTAGTCATTGATGGCCCTGTGGGCCAATTGGAAAGCCTGTATCAGGAGATCGAGCAGCCGCGCGGCATTGCGCTGATCTGCCATCCCAACCCGGTGCAGGGCGGCACCATGCTCAACAAAGTGGTGTCGACCTTGCAGCGCACCGCGCGCGATGCCGGTTTGATCACTTTGCGTTTCAACTACCGTGGTGTCGGCGCCAGTGCGGGCACCCACGACATGGGCCACGGCGAAGTCGATGACGCACAAGCGGCGTTCGCCTGGTTGCGGGCCAAACACCCGCAGTTGCCGCTGACCTTGCTCGGTTTCTCGTTCGGTGGCTTTGTCGCGGCCAGCCTCGGCGGGCGCCTCGAAGCCCAGGGCGAACAGCTCAAGCACCTGTTCATGGTGGCACCGGCGGTCATGCGCCTGGGCGATCAGGACCCGTTGCCGCAGCATGGCGAATTGACGGTGGTGCAGCCGCAGGCGGACGAAGTGGTCGAGCCGCAATTGGTCTACGACTGGTCCGAGCGACTGGAGCGCCCCCATGAGCTGCTGAAAGTGGCAGAATGCGGACACTTTTTTCATGGCAAGCTCACCGATCTCAAGGATCTGATCCTGCCGCGCCTCTCGAATTGATTGCAGTCTGACAAGCGATAACCCATGACGACTCGTACCCGCATCCTCACCGGCATCACCACCACCGGCACGCCGCACCTGGGCAACTACGCCGGCGCCATCCGCCCGGCGATCGTCGCCAGCCGCGACAGTAATGCCGACTCGTTCTACTTCCTGGCGGACTACCACGCCCTGATCAAATGCGATGACCCGCTGCGCATCCAGCGCTCGCGTCTGGAAATCGCCGCGACCTGGCTGGCCGGTGGCCTGGATGTCGAGCGCGTGACCTTTTATCGTCAGTCCGACATTCCGGAAATCCCCGAGCTGACCTGGCTGCTGACCTGCGTCGCCGCCAAGGGCCTGCTCAACCGCGCCCACGCCTACAAGGCCTCGGTGGACAAGAACATCGAGAGCGGCGAAGACCCGGATGCGGGCATCACCATGGGCCTGTACAGCTACCCGGTGCTGATGGCGGCGGACATTCTGATGTTCAACGCGCACAAGGTGCCGGTCGGTCGCGACCAGATTCAGCACGTGGAAATGGCCCGTGACATTGGCCAGCGCTTCAACCACCTGTTCGGCCAGGGCAAAGAGTTTTTCACCATGCCCGAAGCGCTGATCGAGGAAAGCGTCGCCACGCTGCCCGGCCTCGACGGTCGCAAGATGTCGAAAAGCTACGACAACACCATCCCGTTGTTCAGCAGCGCCAAGGATATGAAAGACGCGATTTCGCGGATCGTCACCGACTCCCGCGCGCCGGGCGAAGCCAAGGATCCGGACAATTCGCACCTGTTCACGCTATTCCAGGCGTTTGCCACGCCGGCGCAGTCCGATGAATTCCGTAGCGAGTTGTTGCAGGGCCTGGGTTGGGGCGAGGCGAAGAATCGTCTGTTCCAGTTGCTCGACAATGAACTGGGTGAATCCCGCGAGCGCTATCACCGGTTGATCGAACGTCCGGCCGACCTCGAAGGCATGCTGCAACTGGGCGCGAAAAAGGCCCGCGCCGTGGCCACGCCGTTTCTCAACGAACTGCGCGAAGCGGTCGGCTTGCGTTCGTTTGTGGCGCAGACCCAGGTCGCCGCCAGCACCAAGAAGAAGGCCGCGAAAGCCGCGCGTTTCGTCAGCTTCCGTGAAGACGACGGCAGTTTCCGTTTCCGTCTGCTGGCGGCCGATGGCGAGCAATTGCTGCTGTCGCGCAACTTCGCCGACGGCAAAGCGGCGGGCGGCGTGACCAAGCAGTTGCAGTCCGGCCAGCCGCTGGACGTGCGCAGTGAAGACCTGAGCTTCAACGTCTGGCTTGACGGCGAGTGCGTCGCCGACAGCCCGGCCTTCGCCGACAACGCCGCGCGCGACGCGGCGATCGAGACGTTGCGGGTCGCGTTGACGCCTGTTCAAGAATAACCACGGGCCCCGCCCGACCAAGGGCGGATTGCCATTCCTGCGGGCCGTCGCTACAGTGACGGCCCGTTTTTGTTGCCTTGCTAACGAATTATGACGCCCCTAGAACGATATCAAGCTGATCTGAAACGCCCGGATTTCTTCCATGACGCCGCGCAGGAAACCGCCGTGCGTCATTTGCAGCGTCTGTACGACGATCTGGTCGCGGCCTCGCACAACAAACCGGGTTTGCTCGGCAAGCTGTTTGGCAAGAAAGACCAGGCGCCGGTCAGGGGCCTGTATTTCTGGGGCGGCGTCGGACGCGGCAAGACCTACCTGGTGGACACGTTCTTCGAAGCGCTGCCGTTCAAGGAAAAGACCCGCACGCACTTCCACCGCTTCATGAAGCGTGTGCACGAAGAGATGAAAACCCTGGGCGGCGAGAAAAATCCGCTGACCATCATCGCCAAGCGCTTCTCCGACGAGTCGCGGGTGATTTGCTTCGATGAATTCTTCGTCTCCGACATCACCGACGCGATGATCCTCGGCACCTTGATGGAAGAGCTGTTCAAGAACGGCGTAACCCTGGTCGCCACGTCCAACATCGTGCCCGACGGCTTGTACAAGGATGGACTGCAACGTGCGCGCTTCCTGCCGGCCATTGCGCTGATCAAGCAGAACACCGACATCGTCAACGTCGACAGCGGCGTCGACTACCGCTTGCGCCACTTGGAGCAAGCCGAGCTGTTCCACTTCCCGCTCAACGAAGCGTCCGAGGAAAGCTTGCGCAAAAGCTTCCGCGCGCTGACCCCGGAATGCACGCAAGCGATAGAGAACGATGACCTGATCATCGAAAACCGCAAGATCCGCGCGATCCGCACCTGCGACGACGTGGCCTGGTTCGACTTCCGCGAACTGTGCGACGGCCCGCGCAGCCAGAACGATTACATCGAACTGGGCAAGATCTTCCACGCCGTGTTGCTCAGCGGCGTCGAGCAAATGAGCGTCACCACCGACGACATCGCCCGACGCTTCATCAACATGGTCGATGAGTTTTACGACCGTAACGTCAAGCTGATCATTTCCGCCGAAGTCGAGCTCAAAGACCTCTACACCGGCGGCCGCTTGAACTTCGAGTTCCAGCGCACCCTCAGTCGCTTGCTGGAAATGCAGTCCCACGAATTCCTGTCGCGGGCGCACAAACCTTAGTTTTTGTCACAACCGGAAAGGGCCTGCATTGCAGGCCCTTTTTTTATGCGGGCCGATCAGTCAGCGGCCAGAAAATCCGCCAACTCGTCCTGGCGCTGACAGCCGACCAGCAGCCACAGCAGAATCCGAGCTTTTCGTGGGCAGAGAAACCCGGCCATCAAGGCGCCTTTGCCGATCAGGTCCAACTCGCTGCCGCTGAAGCCGTAGCTCGATCGGGCGGTGGAGCCGCTGCCGGTGCGGGTGGCGATGACCACGGGGATTGTAGCGGCCACCTGTTCAATGGCCCGCGCCCAACTCGCTGATACGTGCCCGGCGCCAAACCCGGCGATCACCACGCCGTCGTAGCCCAGGGCGACCAGGTTTTCCAACCATGCACTGTCGGCCGACAGCGTGGCTTCCACCAACGCGATGCGCTGCGAAGTCACTTGGGGCAGGGGCAGCACGTTACGCGGGGAGGGCGGGCGCAGGTAACGGACGCAAGCCTCCACCAGTAAACCCACGGGGCTAGTGATCGGCGAGCTGAACGCGTGCAGGGCTAGCGAATCGGTTTTGCGCACGGCGTTGGCGCTGTGAATCTGCCCGTTCATCACCACCTGCACGCCGCGCCCTCGACTGTCGTCGGCCACCGCCACGCGGCACGCATCCAGCAGATTCGCCGGCCCGTCCGCGCCTGCTTGATCGGCCGAGCGCATGGCGCCCGTCAGGATCAGCGGTTCGGGATGGCGCCAGAGGTAGTCGAAAAAGGTCGACGTTTCCTCGAGAGTGTCGGTGCCTTGGGTGATGATCACGCCGGTCGCGCCTTGCTTGATCTGGAAATTGGCCCAGGACAGCACGCTCAGCAAAAACTCGAAATCCAGTGAAGCACTGGGCAGCAGGCCCAGGGTTTCAATCCTCACCTTGGCCAATGTCTTCAATTCCTCCAGGGCGGACACCAGGGTTTCGCCGCTGACGGTCGGCACTACACCTTCGCCGGCGTTACGGGCCTGCATGCTGACCGTGCCACCCAGTGCCGCGATGGACAGTTTAGGTAATTCCATGTGTTACCTCGCTTGAGTGTGGTGACGTCGGCCTTGGCGCTTTCGCGATTCGGCCGCGTCACGGGGTGGTCATTGGGCGATCAGGAAACCGATGAACGGGATGATCAGCAGCGTGCTGATGGCCATGGACAACACATTGCCGATGAAACCGTGCATGTCCGCCGGCAAGCGCTTGGCAATCGCCCAGGCCAGGGGCGGTGCAATCAAGGCCCCGAGCAGTGCGCTCATCACGATCACCTGCCAACTGCCGCCATAGGTCAGCAGCGCCGCCGGCACCACGGACACCAGCGGGACGTAGGTCGGATACCAGCCGTGGGTCATCCAGTGCCGGCGCCACACCAATACCCCGATGGCTGACGTCAGCGCCTGGGCGCCGATCAATTGCGGCAATAATTGCGAGCCGTACACCGGACCCAACGGATTCAAGGTAAATGCCAATACCGCGCCGAGAATCAGGCCGAGACTGGCCCATTCATTGCCGAAGAAGGGCGCCTCGGAAAAATCCGCCAGGATTCGGCGCAGGGTCCAGACAACGCCGTAGTCGGGGGCTTTGCTGATCTGCGGTACGGCCGCGGGCTCGGCAGGTGTCGCCTCAGAGTGAAACTCCGCCGCAGGCGCTTTCACCAGACTCGGCACATAACGGCAAAGCAAAAACGCCAAAACGCTGGCGACTGCCATGCCCGAGACATTGCCGATCACGGCAGGCAAGTCCAGCGGGTTGCACAGGTAGTTGACCATCAGCAGGCACATCGGCGTGACCAGCACGGCGCCCAGGATCGCGCCGTTGACCGTGACCTTCCAGCCACCGCCGAACATCAGCACCATCGCTGCCGGCAATGATACGAACGCGGCAAAGGTCGGCTGCCAACTGTTCGCGGTCACCGTCCAGCCCCAGAGCAGGTTGCTCAGCAGCAACCCAAGCAACGAACTGGTCACCAGCCACGGCCATAAGCCGCTGCCATAGGAGATGGCGAATCCTTGCCAGAATTTGCCCGTGCGGTTCGCCCAATAGGCCAGATAGGCCCCGGCTAGCAGCCCGATCGAGGCGAATTCGTGCTTATAGAACGCCACCTCGCTGATGTCCCCCAACACCCAGCGCAGCCAGGCGCCTGGCTCGGGGAGACCGGACAGTAAATCGCCGTAGCCTGGCCAATGCGCGGCCCAGAGCGGGCGATAGGTGGATGAAAGCCAGATCGCCACGACGATTGTGCTGATCAACAACAGCATCACGGCCATATCGACAGGCGAGCGCTGGCCCGGCCGATTTTTCTCGGTTGTGGTTTGCATGAGTCAGCCCTCCCTTCAGCGTGGGAGGCAGGAATGCAGGCGATAACCGAGCATCGTGTCGTAAAGATCGGACCGCCGATCACGGTGCAGATCGTTCAGGCTGTTCCAGATCGGCGCGCTGCGGGCGCTGGTCAGGTCGATGTCGGCAAACAGGATTTCCTGTTGGTCCGCAGACGCCACTTTGCCAATCGGCCAGCCATTGGTGCCGGCAATCAACGAGCAGCCGAGGTAGCGTGCACCGCGTTCTTCACCAATCCGGCTGGCGGCGGCAATGAATACGTTGTTGGCGTGGGCGGCGGTCATGGTCAGGTACGAGGCCATGCACTTGCCGGCTTCATCGAACAGCGGCGGGGGCGTCCACACCCAGTTGTTCAGGCTGCAAATGATGTCCGCACCTTGCTGGCTGAGGATGCGCGGCACTTCCGGAAACCAGATGTCCCAGCAGATCAGCAAGCCGATGCGCCCGATCGGTGTCTCAAACACCGGCAAGCCTGCATCCCCCGGGGTGAACCAGAGCTTCTCCATATTCCATAAATGCGCTTTGCGGTACTTGCCGATAAAGCCATCAGGCCCGACCAGCACACCTGTATTGAACAGCCGCATGCCGTCGCGCTCGGTGAGGCCCGCCACCAGGTAAACCTGATGCTCCCGGGCGAAGGCCATCCAGCGTTGTACGCTGTTGCCCTCGGGCACCGACTCCGAATGGTCAAACGCGTCCTGTCGATTTTTGAAGAAATAACCGCAGTTGGAAAGCTCTGGCAGGACAATCAGATTTGCCCCGCCGTGAGCCGCCTCGAGCGCCAGTTCCAGGCTTTGACGCAGATTGCTTTCGCAGTGGTCCGTGCCAACCTGGGGATCGAATTGCACAACGGCGACGCGTACAGGGCTTATTGGTTCGCTCATTCCCGATGACCTCTTTTTATTGTTAATCACGCGGTTGAATTGCGTGCCTATAAGAGGTGAATCGCGAGGTGGGTGTCAGTCAGACGCTTCCGTTTTGGATGTAGTTCGCGTCGCAAGATGACCGAACGGGGCCGCGCCGTGACGTCTTCCCTTTATTACGTGGGAAAACGGACGGCGAGGCCCCGGTCGATCAGGCCGCTTGCTGAAACTGCTGCCGATACTGGTTCGGCGACAGGTCGGTGTGCTGGCGGAACAGGCGGGCGAAGAAGCTGGCGTCGTCGTAGCCGACTTCGTAGCTGATGGTCTTGATGCTTTTGCGGCTGCCGGAGAGCAGGCCCTTGGCGGTTTCGATGCGCAGGCGTTGCAGGTAATGCAGCGGTTTGTCGCCGGTGGCGGTCTGGAAACGGCGCATGAAGTTGCGGATGCTCATGCCGTGTTCCCGGGCCACGTCTTCGAAGCGGAATTTGTCGGCGAAGTGCTCTTCGAGCCAGTGCTGGATCTGCAGGATGATCACGTCCTGGTGCAGTTTCTGCCCGCCGAAGCCGATGCGGCCCGGGGCATAGCTGCGCTGCACTTCGTAAAGAATGTCACGGGCCACGGCTTGGGCGACGTTGGCGCCGCAGAAGCGTTCGATCAGGTAAATGTACAAGTCGCAGGCCGAGGTGGTGCCGCCGGCGCAGTACAGGTTGTCGGCATCGGTCAGGTGTTTGTCCTGATTGAGCTGGACCTTGGGGAAGCGCTCGGCGAAGGCGTTGAAGAAGCGCCAGTAGGTGGTCGCCTCCTTGCCATCGAGCAACCCGGCCTCGGCGAGCCAGAACACCCCGGTGGCCTCGCCGCACAGCACTGCGCCGCGGGCGTGCTGTTCGCGCAGCCACGGCAGCACCTGTGGGTAACGCTGGCACAGGGTTTCGAAGTCGTCCCAGAACGCCGGCAGGATGATCACGTCGGTGTTTTCCAGGCCGCCGTCCACCGGCATGATCACGTCGCTGAAACTGTGCACCGGTTTGCCGTCGGGGCTGACCAGGCGGGTTTCAAAGGCTGGGGTGAAGCCGCGGCCCAGTTGCTTGCCATAACGAATACTGGCCAGGTGGAAGAAGTCCTTGGCCTGCATCAGGGTAGAAGCGAAAACCTGGTCGATCGCCAGGATGCTGACACGCCGCAGGGGCGTGGAGAGTTGGATAGACATAATTCAATTTATTCTTATAGGGGAAAGTGGTCACCAAGCGGCTGGATCGTCTTATTTTTTGTCGGATGTGTCCAGTGTCCTGTCGTTGCGCCTGGGCTTAGTCTCGTCAGGAGCTATGCCACCAACAATAACCACAGGTGCCCCATGATCCCCAGAACCTTGTTCAGCTCCGAGCACGAACTCTTTCGCGACAGCGTGCGCACGTTCCTCGAAAAAGAAGCCGTGCCGTTCCATGGGCAATGGGAGAAGCAGGGCTACATCGATCGGCAGCTGTGGAACAAGGCGGGGGAGGCGGGCATGTTGTGCTCGCACCTGCCGGAAGAGTACGGCGGGCTGGGCGCGGACTTTCTTTACAGCACCGTGGTGATCGAGGAGATCGGGCGCCTGGGGTTGACCGGGATCGGTTTCTCGCTGCACTCGGACATTGTCGCGCCGTACATCCTGCATTACGGCAGCGAGGCGCTGAAGCACAAGTACCTGCCGCAGCTGGTGTCCGGGGAAATGGTCACAGCCATTGCCATGACCGAGCCGGGCGCCGGGTCTGACTTGCAAGGGGTCAAGACCACGGCGGTGCTGGATGGCGACGAATACGTGATCAATGGCTCAAAGACGTTCATCACTAATGGTTATCTGGCGGATCTGGTGATCGTGGTCGCCAAGACCGATCCCAAGGCCGGCGCCAAGGGCACCAGCCTGTTTCTGGTGGAGGCGGACACGCCGGGCTTCGACAAAGGCAAGCGCCTGGAGAAGGTCGGGATGAAGGCCCAGGACACCTCGGAGCTGTTCTTCCAGGACGTGCGAGTGCCCAAGGAAAACTTGCTGGGCCAGGCGGGCATGGGCTTCGCCTATCTGATGCAGGAACTGCCGCAGGAACGCCTGACCGTGGCCATCGGTGGCCTGGCGTCGGCCGAGGCGGCATTGCAATGGACCCTGGATTACACCCGCGAGCGCAAGGCGTTTGGCAAGTCGATTGCGGACTTCCAGAACACCCGTTTCAAACTGGCGGAAATGGCCACGGAAATTCAGATTGGTCGGGTATTCGTCGACCGCTGCCTTGAGCTGCACCTGCAAGGCAAGCTGGATGTGCCAACAGCGGCGATGGCGAAATACTGGGGCACTGACCTGCAATGCAAGGTGCTCGACGAGTGCGTGCAACTGCATGGCGGCTACGGGTTCATGTGGGAATACCCGGTCGCCCGGGCTTGGGCGGACGCGCGGGTGCAGCGGATCTATGCCGGGACCAATGAAATCATGAAGGAGATCATCGCGCGGTCGCTGTGAATGGCGGTGACTGGGCGGGCTCGCTCCAACAATGATTTTTATGGGGGCGAGCCCGCTCGCGAAGCTGTCATCCGATCAAGGCGCGGGGTTCGGATGATCCTTATGGATCGCCTCGATGCCCGCCAGCACCTCATCGGACAGTCGCAGATCGAAGCTGGCGATGTTGCTGTCCAGTTGTTCCAGGGTCGTGGCGCCGATGATGTTGCTGGTCACGAACGGCTGCTGGGTGACGAATGCCAGCGCCATCTGCGCTGGGTCCAGGCCGTGCTCGCGGGCGAGGGCGACATAGCGGCTGCACGCGGCTTCCGATTGTGGGTTGAAATAGCGGCTGAAGCGGCTGTACAAGCTCAAGCGACCCTTCGGCGGACGCGCGCCGCCTTCGTACTTGCCTGTCAAAAATCCGAATGCCAGCGGCGAATAGGCGAGCAGGCCGCACTGTTCGCGGATGGCGATTTCCGCCAGGCCCACTTCGAAGCTGCGATTGAGGAGGTTGTACGGATTCTGGATCGATACCGCGCGCGGCCAGCCCCGGGCTTCGGCCAGGGCCAGGAAGCGCATGGTGCCCCACGGGGTTTCATTGGACAGTCCGATGTGGCGGATTTTGCCGGCCTTAACCTGTTCGTCCAGGGCTTCAAGGGTGTCTTCAAGCGGTGTCAGGTTGGCTTCGGTCTTGTGTTTGTAGCCCAACTGGCCGAAGAAATTGGTGCTGCGCTCCGGCCAGTGCAATTGGTAGAGATCGATGTAGTCGGTCTGCAGGCGCTTGAGGCTGGCGTCCACCGCTTGCACGATGTGCTCGCGGTTATGGCGCAGGTTTTTGTCGCGGATGTAGTCGATGGTGTTGCCAGGGCCGGCGATTTTACTGGCGAGAATCCAGTCGGCGCGGTCGCCGCGGCTTTTGAAGTAGTTGCCGATGTAGCGTTCGGTGGTGGCGTAGGTTTGCGCCTGGGGCGGTACCGGGTACATTTCGGCGGTGTCGATGAAATTGATCCCTGCGCCTTTGGCGCGTTCGATCTGGGTGAAGGCTTCAGCCTCGCTGTTTTGCTCACCCCAAGTCATGGTCCCGAGGCACAGGGCGCTGACATTCAGATCGGTACGGCCTAGCTGGCGATAATCCATCGGATGCTCCTTGGGCAAAACAATCATAAAAGCAGGTTGAATTATTTTTCGCAATCTGCATAATTGCGCACCTCTTTCTGCAGTGGAAGTGATGCGCCGCCGCCGAAGAATCTTGCCGTTGAACGGACGCGCCGACCCGAGCCCCCGAAAGCGTCTGTATCCGGCTGCCTTTGACTTGTCAAAGTACGCACTATTCAGTAAGATCCGCCGTCTAATTTACAGGGCGGCCCCTGAGGCTATAAAGAATGAAAACTTTTACTGCTAAACCGGAAACAGTAAAGCGCGACTGGTTTGTCGTCGACGCTGCTGGTCAGACCCTGGGTCGTCTGGCCACTGAGATCGCGAGCCGTCTGCGTGGCAAGCACAAAGCCGAGTACACTCCTCACGTTGACACCGGCGACTACATCGTCGTTATCAATGCCGAGCAAGTACGTGTTACCGGTGCTAAAACCACTGACAAAATGTACTACTCCCACTCCGGTTTCCCGGGCGGCATCAAGTCGATCAACTTCGAAAAGCTGATCGCTAAAGCCCCTGAGCGCGTGATCGAGACCGCGGTCAAAGGCATGCTGCCTAAGAACCCGCTGGGTCGCGACATGTATCGTAAGCTGAAAGTCTATGCGGGCGCTGCTCACCCTCATACTGCTCAGCAGCCCCAAGAACTGAAGTTTTAACGGAATAGTTCATTATGTCGGCGACTCAAAATTACGGCACTGGCCGTCGCAAGACTGCAACCGCACGCGTTTTCCTGCGTCCGGGTACTGGCAACATCTCCATCAACAACCGCTCCCTGGACAACTTCTTCGGCCGCGAAACTGCCCGCATGGTAGTTCGTCAGCCGCTGGAACTGACTGAGACCGTCGAGAAATTCGACATCTACGTCACTGTCATCGGTGGTGGTGTAAGTGGTCAAGCTGGCGCAATCCGCCACGGCATCACTCGCGCTCTGATGGACTACGACGAGACTCTGCGCGGTGCTCTGCGCAAAGCCGGCTTCGTAACCCGCGATGCTCGTGAAGTTGAACGTAAGAAAGTCGGTCTGCGTAAAGCGCGTAAGCGTCCGCAGTACTCGAAGCGTTAATTCGCTTTCACGTTCAAAAAGAACGCCCAGTTTCCTCACGGAACTGGGCGTTTTTTTATGCGTGCGATTTATCAAAGAATTGCGCTGTGACAACTTGCCACGTCCGTAGAGCCCCTATACTACAAGGCTTGGCAGTGGAGCCCTCAGGTAATTACCTTGTCAGAATTGGGGCTTTTCATTACCATTCGGCAAAATTTTTATAAGATCAGATTTTTACTTAGTAGACGCCTGTATTAACAGGCCACAAAGCTGATGGGAGAGGACTGAATGAGCAATGACGGCGTGAATGCAGGCCGGCGTCGCTTCTTGGTAGCAGCCACATCCGTGGTGGGTGCTGCAGGAGCGGTGGGGGCTGCGGTCCCGTTCGTGGGGTCATGGTTTCCCAGTGCCAAGGCGAAAGCCGCAGGTGCACCGGTGAAAGTGAACGTGAGCAAGATTGAGCCAGGCCAGCAGATGATTGCTGAATGGCGAGGTCAGCCGGTGTTCATCGTCCGCCGTACCCAGGAGATTTTGGGGAATCTCACGAAAATCGAGGGTGATCTTTCGGACCCTGAGTCCAAGAATTCTACCCAGCCTGCCTATGTTGATGCCAAGACGCGTTCGATCAAGCCAGAAGTCCTGCTGCTGATCGGTATCTGCACGCACTTGGGTTGCTCGCCGACATTCCGACCGGAAGTGGCACCTGCGGACCTGGGTCCGAAATGGGTTGGTGGTTATTTCTGCCCGTGTCACGGTTCTCACTACGATCTGGCTGGCCGCGTCTATAAGTCGCAACCTGCGCCTTTGAACCTGCCAGTACCCCCGCATTCCTATGAGACTGACGACATCATTGTTGTCGGCGTCGATACGGAGAAAGCGTGATGAGCAAGTTCATGGATTGGGTTGATGCGCGCTTTCCCGCGACCAAAATGTGGGAAGACCATCTCAGCAAGTACTACGCCCCGAAGAACTTCAACTTCTTCTATTTCTTTGGTTCCCTGGCGCTGCTCGTTCTGGTCAACCAGATCGTCACCGGCGTCTGGCTGACCATGAGCTACACCCCGTCGGCCGAAGAGGCTTTCGCTTCGGTCGAATACATCATGCGTGACGTCGAGTACGGCTCGATCCTGCGTCTGCTGCACTCCACCGGCGCCTCGGCGTTCTTCATCGTGGTTTACCTGCACATGTTCCGTGGCCTGCTCTACGGTTCGTACCAGAAACCCCGCGAGCTGGTCTGGGTGTTCGGCATGCTGATCTACCTGGCGCTGATGGCAGAAGCGTTCATGGGTTACTTGCTGCCTTGGGGCCAGATGTCCTACTGGGGTGCCCAGGTGATCATCTCGCTGTTCGGTGCGATCCCGGTCATCGGCAACGACCTGACCCAGTGGATTCGCGGTGACTACCTGATTTCCGGTATCACCCTGAACCGCTTCTTCGCTTTGCACGTGGTCGCATTGCCGATCGTGATTCTCGGTCTGGTGGTGCTGCACGTACTGGCGCTGCATGAAGTCGGTTCAAACAACCCGGACGGCGTCGACATCAAGAAACACAAAGACGAAAACGGCATACCGCTGGATGGCATCGCTTTCCACCCGTACTACACCGTGAAAGATATCGTCGGCGTGGTGGTGTTCCTGTTCATCTTCTGCTTCGTGGTGTTCTTCTTCCCGGAAATGGGTGGTTACTTCCTCGAGAAGCCGAACTTCGAAGTGGCGAACGCCTTCAAGACGCCTGAGCACATCGCCCCGGTCTGGTACTTCACTCCGTTCTACGCGATTCTGCGGGCGGTGCCGGACAAGCTCCTGGGGGTCATTGCCATGGGCGCGGCGATTGCCGTGCTGTTTGTCCTGCCCTGGCTCGATCGCAGTCCGGTCAAGTCCATGCGCTACAAGGGTTGGCTGAGCAAAATCTGGCTCTGGGTGTTCTGCATTTCGTTCGTGATCCTCGGTGTGCTCGGCGTTCTGGCGCCTACCCCTGGCCGTACGCTGCTGTCGCAGGTGTGTACCTTCCTGTACTTCGCCTACTTCATTCTGATGCCGTTCTACACCCGGCTCGAGAAGACCAAACCGGTTCCGGAAAGGGTGACTGGCTGATGAAAAAACTATTCGCTGTTTTGATGCTCGCTGCCTTGCCGATGTTCGCCTTCGCGGCTGAACACGGCGGTCCCGAACTGGAAAGCGTCGATATCGACGTTTCCGATAAAGCCGCCATGCAGGACGGGGCGCGTACCTTCGCCAACTACTGCATGGGTTGCCACAGTGCCAAGTTCCAGCGCTACGAGCGTGTAGCCGACGATCTGGGTATTCCGCACGACCTGATGCTGTCGAAACTGGTGTTCACCGGGGCCAAGATTGGCGACCACATGAACATCGGCATGCAGCCGGCCGACGCCAAGACCTGGTTTGGCGCCGCGCCGCCGGACCTGACCTTGGTGGCTCGCGTGCGTGGGACCGACTGGCTCTACGGCTACCTGCGTTCGTTTTATGAAGACCCTGCGCGCCCTTGGGGTGTGAACAACAAGGTGTTCCCGAATGTGGGCATGCCGAACGTTCTGGTCGGCCTGCAAGGTCGCCAAGTGGTAGGATGCAAGCAAGTTCAGGTCGTCGAGGACGGCAAGAAGCAATACGATCCGCTGACCGGTACTGCGCTGACCCATGAAGCGTGCGATCAGCTGACCATCGTGCCGAAAACCGGCACGCTGAACGAAGAGCAGTTCGATGAGAAGGTCAAGAACCTGGTGACCTTCCTGGCCTACTCGGCCAACCCGGTGAAGCTGCAGCATCAGCGCATCGGTACCTACGTGTTGCTGTACCTGGCGTTCTTCTTTGTATTCGCTTACCTGCTTAAGCGTGAATACTGGAAAGACGTGCATTGATAAAGCTGTAACAATTGCTGTTGATCGCGCGCGCCCAGGGGCGTCTCTGAAGGTGTAACGAGTCTGGCAAGCCAGGCGTTACGGGAGGCGTCCTCTGGGCGCGCGCGTTTTTCCAGTTCCAATCATTTCAACAAGCGAGGAGGACCGCCATGGGCGTGACCAATCGGTTGGCCTGTTACTCCGACCCCGCCGACCACTATTCCCACCGAGTGCGCATCGTACTGGCCGAGAAGGGTGTCAGCGCCGAGATCATTTACGTTGAAGCGGGCCGTCAGCCGCCTAAACTGATCGAAGTGAACCCTTATGGCAGCTTGCCAACGCTGGTCGATCGTGACCTGGCGTTGTGGGAGTCGACGGTGGTGATGGAATACCTGGATGAGCGTTACCCGCATCCGCCTTTACTGCCCGTTTACCCGGTAGCCCGGGCCAACAGCCGTCTGCTGATTCACCGTATTCAGCGTGACTGGTGTGGCCTGGTCGATCTGATCCTCGATTCGCGCAGCAAGGAAGCCGCGCGGGTCGTGGCCCGTAAAGAGTTGCGTGAGAGCCTGACCGGTGTGTCGCCGTTGTTTGCCGACAAGCCGTTTTTCCTCAGTGAGGAACAAAGTCTGGTGGATTGCTGCCTATTACCAATACTCTGGAGATTACCGATTCTGGGTATTGAACTGCCGCGGCCTGCCAAGCCGTTGCTTGATTACATGGAGCGCCAGTTTGCGCGTGAGGCTTTCCAGGCGAGTCTGTCTGGTGTCGAACGCGACATGCGCTAAGGCTTAAGGAGCCGCTATGAACTCCAGTCGACCTTATCTGGTCCGCGCGCTCTACGAGTGGATTGTGGATAACGATTGCACCCCGCATATGCTGGTCAATTCCGAGTATCCCTCGGTGCAGGTGCCGCAAGGCTTTGCCAGTGATGGACAGATTGTCCTCAACGTCTCGCCTCAGGCGGTGCGGCATATGCACATGGACAACGAAGCGGTGAGCTTCGAGGGGCGCTTTGGTGGCGTGCCGCATACCCTGTACGTGCCTATCGCCTCGATCCTGGGCATTTACGCCCGGGAGAATGGCCAAGGCATGGTGTTCGATCTGGAATCGCCCATGGACGACGAGGAAGAGATCGAGCCGGACGATGAGCTTCCACCACCGGACAGTGAGCCGCCGCGTCCCAGCGGTCGACCCAGTTTGAAAGTGGTGAAGTAATAAAAAAGGCGATCCGGATGGATCGCCTTTTTTGTGCCTGACCGTCAGTGGTCAGTCGATGTATTCGAACAGCTTCACAATCTTCTGCACGCCGGCGACGCTTTGTACCAGGTTGGTCGCTTGCGCGGCTTCGGCCTTGGTCAACAGGCCCAGCAGGTAAACGATGCCGTTTTCGGTGACTACTTTGATGCGGGTCCCGGGAATGCTCGAATCGGCAAGCATTTGGGTTTTGATCTTGGCGGTCAGCCAGGTGTCGTTTTGCCGGGCGATGAATCCGGATGGCGGCAGGACCTGCAGTTCGTTATGCACTTTCTTCACGCGCTGGACTGCGGCGGCAGCCTGTTCGGCCTTGGCCTTGAGGTCTTCGCGAGGGGTTTGCCCGGCGAGTAGCACGATGCCGTTGTAGCTCGTGACGACGATGTGCGAGTCGTTGTCGAGGGCCGGATCGGCCTTGGCAACGTTGACGCCGACTTTGGTGTCGATCAGGGAGTCGTCGATCTTGCTGCCGAAGGTGCGGGTGCCACGGTCATCGTCGATCGGCGCTTCGCGGCTGGCTTTTACCACCGATGTGCAGCCGCTGATGCCGAGGCACAGGGTCAGGGCCAGTAGGCCTAGGCGATTAGGGGTCATTCTTCACTCCCGAACAATTGGCTGTCGATCAAGTCGCAAAGGCAATGGATCGCCAGCAGGTGGACTTCCTGAATACGTGCGGTGACGTTGGCCGGCACACGAATTTCGACATCTTCGGGCAGCAGCAGCGACGCCATGCCGCCACCGTCGCGTCCGGTCATAGCTACGACAATCATTTCGCGATCATGTGCGGCCTGGATCGCCTGAATAATGTTGGCCGAGTTACCGCTGGTGGAAATCGCCAGCAGCACATCGCCCGGTTGGCCCAGGGCGCGGATCTGTTTGGAGAAGATCTCGTTGTAGCTGTAATCATTGGCGATCGAGGTGATCGTCGAGCTGTCGGTGGTCAGCGCGATAGCCGGCAGGCTCGGACGCTCGCGCTCGAAGCGGTTCAGCAGCTCGGATGAAAAGTGCTGCGCATCGCCAGCGGAACCGCCATTACCGCACGACAGCATTTTGCCCTCATTGAGCAGTGCGTTGACCATCACCTGGCTAGCTTGCTCGATGTGCGGTGCAAGTACGTCCATCGCCTGTTGCTTGGTGTCGATACTGGCCTGAAAAAGCTGGCGAATTCGGGATTGCATGTCCATCTGTGTGACCTTAAGTAGCGCGGCTTTCCGGCACAAAAATGTGCAGCCCGCAAAGCAAAGAGCAAAATTGTCAGGTGTAAGTGTCCGCTTTCAACGGTGCCTGATCAGCTGTCAAAGGCATTCTGCAGCCAGTTCAGTTGATCGGCGTTGCTGTCGATGGCAACCACGTCGAAACGGCAAGGAGAATTGGCCCAGCGTGATTCGCGCTGAAGAAAATACTGCGCGGCGAAGATCAGTTTCTGCCGTTTGCGCCCATCGATGCTGTCGAGCGCGCCACCCCATTGGGTGTTTTTCCGGTAGCGGACTTCGACGAATACTACTGTATCGCCATCAAGCATGACCAGATCAAGCTCGCCGCGCTTGCACAGCCAGTTCTGCGCCAGCAGGCGCAGACCCTGTTGCTGAAGATGCTCGAGCGCCAGGCGCTCGGCATCTTGTCCGCTTTCACGGCGTGACCGCTCGGGCATCAGCGCGGGGTGTCGGGCAGGCGTTGAACCTGGCCGCTGACGAACTCGGCCCACGGCAACTGACGCTGGATGCGCTGGGTCTGGGTCATGCCCAGGCTGCCGGACTGGCCTTCGATGCGGCTGTCAGGCAAGGCTTTGAGTTGACCCAGGCGAGGCGCCAGGCGATAGGCATCCACACCCATGGCATACAGGCGACCCAGGCTGCCGCCGGCCTGTGGCCACTGCGCGGTGACCTGTTTGCGCAGCGGATCGTTGGCGTCCAGCAACCATGGGGTTTCGCAGAAGCGAATGCCGTTCATGTCGTTGTACTGATTGACGTCGCCGCTGGCGCTGAACACGTGGGAGGTGGCGTAGACCGGAACATCGCCAGCGTACTGGAAGTTCAGGGTCGGCTTGATCTGCTGAGCCTGTTGCGGCGTGGCGGCCAGGAAGATGAACTCGATGTCCTGGCGACGCGACGGCTGTGCCGCAACTTGCGAACCGACGGTGCTTTGCAGGCTCTTGGCGCGACCTTCGCTCTGACGCAGTTGGAACAGGTCAGCGATTTGCTGGGCCAGTTGCACCGGCTGATCAACCCGTTCGATACCGATGATGGTGCCGCCGTTGGCTTGCCAGTCCTGGCTGAACGCCTTGAGCACGCGGTCACCCCATTCGCCTTTCGGCACCATGACAGCAGCGCGGTGCAAACCATCGGCGCGGGCGCGGCGGGACACTTCGCGGGCTTCGTCTTCAGCGGCCAGACCGAACTGGAACAGTTGCGGCGGGCCTTGCTCGCCTTCGCTGTAGTTCAACGCGAGGGTGGCGATCGGCAGTTGCGGGCGAGTGCTGAGCTGTTTCACCAGCGGTTTTTCCAGCGGCCCGACCACCAGTTGCACGCCGTCGGCCTGCGCCTTGCGGTAGAACTCGTCGAGGTTGGTCAACTTGGAACTGTCGTAGAACTCGATGGCCGGCGGCTTTTGTCCGGCTTGCTGCGCCTGGTAGTGCGCGGCCATGAAGCCTTCGCGCAACGCCTTGCCCACCGAAGCCAATGGGCCGTCCTGCGGCAGCAGCAGGGCGATTTTGCCCAGCGGCGCGCTGGCCAGTTCCTTGAGCTTGGTCAGTGGCAATGGCAACTGGATTGCGGCAGGGTGTTTCGGGTTCTGCTCGCGCCAGGTGTCGATCGCGGCCTGTTGCTGCTCCAGGGTGCCGGCGGTTTTCACTGCCAGGGCGAGGCTCATCCAGCCGCCGAGGTCATCGGTGGTGGTCGGCTGCAACTGATCGGTCGGCAACGAAGCGATCAAGGTCCAGATGGCTTCGTGGTTCTTCGCTGCCGCTTCACCGCTCAACAGTGGCGCAATGAAGATGCGTTCCCTAGCAGCAGGCAGTGTCTGGCCATCGGCTTCGAGGGCGCGGGCGTGAACGGTGCCCGTGCGGATCTGCTGATCGACCGGCAACTCGCCCAGCCGTTGCAGGCTGGGGTGGCTCAGTGCGGTGAGCGCGGCTTTCGGTTGATTGCGGGTCATGGCCAGTTCAGCCGCCAGAGTGCTGGCGAAGACCTGCTGGCCAGGCTTGAGCTGTTCAATCGGCACTTGTTGCAGGATTTGCGCCGATTGGCCCGCATTGCCCTGGCGGTAGGCCAGGTCAGCGGCGCTCAGGCGCAGCAGCGAGGCTTCTTCAGGGGTTTTGCTTTGTGCAGCCTTTTCGAGCAGTTGCTCGATCGTGGCATCCGGGGTCCGTGGAAGTTCGCCAAGGCTGGAGGAGGGCGAGCTGGCGCAAGCGGCCAGTAAGGCAGCAAGGCAGAGGGCAGTTAACAGCCGCAGGCAAGCGATCATGTAAGTGTTCCTGATACTCGATCAAATTAGCGTGGAATTGTACCCAAGCACTGGCCGGGGCGCGATGTTACTGGCAAGAAACGATCAATTTAGCTCGTGTAAATGTTTCTGCAGCACGGGTGTTGCGTGAAAACCTGACACGGCATGAGCGCCGCCACGCGTTACAATGGCGGCCTTTACCGAACATGAGGTGTGCGCTTTGACTGCTCCAGGTCCATCGAATTCCGCTGCAGGCTCGCTGTTTGTGGTGGCGACGCCCATCGGCAACCTGGACGACATCAGTGCGCGGGCGCTGAAGATCCTTCGCGAGGTGGCATTGATCGCCGCTGAAGACACGCGCCACTCGCAGCGCCTGATGCAGCATTTTGGCATTGCCACGCCACTGGCGGCCTGCCACGAGCACAACGAAAGAGATGAAGGTAGCCGCTTTATTACCCGCTTGCTGGCGGGGGATAACGTCGCGCTGATTTCCGATGCCGGCACACCGCTGATTTCCGATCCGGGTTACCACCTGGTTCGTCAGGCCCGCGCGGCAGGTATCAATGTGGTGCCCGTCCCTGGTGCCTGCGCATTGATCGCAGCTTTGTCGGCGGCGGGCCTGCCCTCCGACCGATTTATCTTCGAAGGCTTTCTGCCGGCCAAGACTGTCGGCCGCCGTGCGCGGCTCGAAGCTGTCAAGGAAGAGGCGCGCACGCTGATTTTCTATGAAGCGCCGCATCGCATCCTTGAGTGCCTGCAAGATATGGAGCTGGTGTTCGGCCCCGAGCGCCCGGCGCTGCTGGCCCGTGAGTTGACCAAAACCTTCGAAACCCTCAAGGGCCTGCCGCTGGCCGAGTTGCGTGGGTTCGTCGAGGCCGACAGCAATCAGCAGCGCGGAGAATGCGTGGTGCTGGTAGCGGGTTGGTCGGCGCCGGAAAGTGAGAACGCAGTCAGCGCCGAGGCCCTGCGCGTTCTCGATTTGTTACTCGAAGAAATGCCGCTCAAGCGCGCGGCGGCACTGGCGGCGCAAATCACCGGCGAGCGCAAGAATGTGCTGTATCAGGTGGCGCTGGAGCGGCAGAAGGGCGAGTAAAAACCGCCGAAGGGAAGTGGCCAAAGGCTTTTAGCGCTTGTTCTTCGCGCGGCAGGTCGTTAACCTTCGCGGCGGAGAGTCGATCGGACAGTCGCTGCCCTCTATGAAAATTAGGGGGGGGAGGAAAGTCCGGGCTCCATAGGGCGAAGTGCCAGGTAATGCCTGGGAGGCGTGAGCCTACGGAAAGTGCCACAGAAAATAACCGCCTAAGCGCTTCGGCGCCGGTAAGGGTGAAAAGGTGCGGTAAGAGCGCACCGCACGTCTGGCAACAGTTCGTGGCTAGGTAAACCCCACTTGGAGCAAGACCAAATAGGGTCCCAAGGCGTGGCCCGCGCTGGGACCGGGTAGGTTGCTAAAGATGTCCAGTGATGGCCATCGTAGACGAATGACTGTTCAAGACAGAACCCGGCTTACAGATCGACTCTCCACCTTTTTCTTTTCCCTGCTTGGACGTTTGGCGTCAGGGTTGTATATGATCGATGGCAGCCCGCCAGATACACTCGCAGCGGCTCGCATACTGGCAATTTCCCTCCCTGCTGAATCAATAGCAGAACCGCTCTGGTAATACCGAAAAAATCTTACTCTTAATAAATCACTTTAACTTCTGAGTGCAGCTTTCTGTGTTGGCTCAAGTTATTGGTCCAATTCTCGCGTCAGATTGTCCCGGCCCCTCCAAAAACACCGCTAAATCTCCGTTCTATAAGGGTTTTCCTTCAATCCGCGCCTTGACGGTGTGGTGGGCGCATTCCTATAGTGTGCGCAAGTGGCGGAAAGTGGCATGAAGTGGGTTTTTTAAGCTCAAAACGCTAAAAATTGGAGAAACGCTGACGTGTTTCGCGGAGCTAATGCAATCAGTCTCGATGCAAAGGGCCGTCTCGCTATGCCGAGTCGGTACCGTGACGAGCTCGTTTCGCGTAGTTCCGGGCAGTTGATCGTGACCATCGATGCCGTTGATCCATGTTTATGCGTATACCCGCTTGATGAGTGGGAAATTATCGAAACCAAACTGCGCGCACTGCCTTCCCTTCGCGAAGAGAACCGCCGCCTGCAACGTTTATTGATTGGTAATGCCGTCGACCTCGAACTCGATGGCAGCGGTCGTTTCCTGGTCCCGCCGCGTCTACGCGAGTACGCCAAGCTCGACAAGCGCGCGATGCTGGTCGGCCAACTGAACAAGTTCCAACTGTGGGACGAGGATGCCTGGAACGTGGTTTCTGCCGCTGACCTTGCAGCTATTCAACAACCGGGCGCGATGCCTGATGAACTGCGTGATTTGATCCTGTGACTATTGATAGCGGCTTTAACCACATCACCGTACTGCTTGACGAAGCCGTTGAGGCTCTCGCCGTACGTCCTGATGGCTGCTATCTGGACGGTACGTTCGGGCGCGGCGGGCACAGCCGTTTGATCCTCAGTCAGCTCGGGCCCGATGGTCGGTTGCTTGGATTCGACAAGGATCCCCAAGCGATTGCCACCGGGCAAACGCTAGCGGCCGAAGACGGCCGCTTTGTCGTTGTGCAGCGCAGCTTTGCCGAGTTGGGCTCGGAAGTCGCCGAACGGGGTCTGGCCGGCAAGGTCAGCGGCGTTTTGCTAGACCTGGGCGTCTCTTCGCCGCAGCTTGACGACCCGGAGCGCGGCTTCAGTTTCCTCAATGACGGTCCGCTGGACATGCGCATGGACCCGTCCCGTGGTATCAGCGCGGCTGAATTCGTCAACACCGCCCCCGCCGAAGAAATCGCACGCGTGTTCAAGGAATACGGCGAAGAACGTTTCTCCGGTCGTATGGCCCGCGCCGTGGCCGAGCGTCGTGACATCAAGCCGTTCGAGCGTACCGGCGACCTGGCCGAAGTGCTCAAGGTTGCCAATCCGGCGTGGGAAAAGGGCAAGAACCCGGCTACCCGCGCTTTCCAGGGGCTGCGCATTCACGTCAATAACGAACTGGGCGACCTGGAAGCCGGCCTCGAAGCCGCCCTCGACGCACTGGAAATCGGCGGTCGTCTGGTGGTGATCAGCTTCCACTCCCTGGAAGACCGCATCGTCAAACTGTTCATGCGCAAACTGGTGAAAGGCGAAGCCGATAACCTGCCGCGCAACCTGCCGGTGCGGCATGTCGCCTTCGAGCCGAAAATCAAAATCCATGGCAAAGCGCAGTCCGCCTCCGAGGCCGAACTCAAAGCCAACCCGCGATCCCGTAGTGCCGTGATGCGCGTTGCGGAGAAATTGCGGTGAGCAAGCTCTTCGCCAAGCCTTTGCCTGGCGGCAGCTTTTTCATGCTGCTGTTGTTTATCGGCGTGCTCGTGTCGGCGATCGGCGTATCTTACAGCGCGCACTGGAACCGCCAGTTGTTGAACTCGCTGTACAACGAATTGAGCGTGCGTGACAAAGCGCAGGCGGAATGGGGCCGTTTGATTCTCGAGCAGAGCACCTGGACCGCCCACAGCCGTATCGAAGTGCTGGCCACCGAACAGCTGAAAATGCACATCCCTGGCGCGGCTGAAGTCCAGATGGTGGCGCCATGATGAAGCTCGAAGGCGCGCTCTTCCCTTGGCGTTTCCGCGTGGTGCTCGGCTTGCTCGGCATCATGGTGGCGGCCATTGCCTGGCGCATCATTGACCTGCAAGTGGTCGACCGTGACTTCCTTAAAGGTCAGGGCGACGCGCGCAGCGTTCGTCATATTCCGATTCCGGCGCACCGTGGCTTGATCACCGATCGCAACGGCGAGCCCTTGGCTGTCAGTACCCCAGTCACCACGCTGTGGGCCAACGCCAAGGAAATGCAACTGGCCAAGGACAAGTGGCCGGCGCTGGCCGCCGCCCTCGGTCAGGATCCGAAAGCCCTGGCCGAACGTCTCGAAGCCCAGGCCAATAAAGAATTCATCTACCTGGTGCGCGGGCTCACCCCTGAGCAAGGCCAGAGCGTGCTCGACCTGAAAGTGCCAGGCGTTTACGGCATTGAAGAATTCCGCCGCTTCTACCCGGCCGGTGAAGTCACCGCGCACATGGTCGGCTTTACCGACATCGACGACCACGGCCGCGAAGGGGTCGAGCTGGCTTATGACGAGTGGCTCGCCGGCGTGGCAGGCAAGCGGCAAGTCATCAAGGATCGGCGCGGCAGGTTGATCAAGGATGTTCAGGTCACTAAAAACGCCAAGGCCGGCAAGCCCTTGGCGTTGTCCATTGACCTGCGTCTGCAATACCTGGCCAACCGTGAGTTGCGTAACGCGATCATCGAGAATGGCGCCAAGGCTGGCAGCCTGGTGATCATGGACGTCAAGACCGGCGAAATCCTCGCCATGGTCAACCAGCCGACCTACAACCCGAACAACCGGCGCAACCTGCAACCGGCGATGATGCGCAACCGTGCAATGATCGACGTGTTTGAGCCCGGTTCGACCATGAAAGCCATTTCCATGAGTGCCGCGATCGAAACCGGCCGCTGGAAACCGACCGATACGGTCGAGGTGTACCCGGGCACCCTGCAGATCGGCAAGTACACCATCAAGGACGTCTCCAAGACCGAAGGCCCGGTGCTCGACATGACCGGCATCCTGATCAATTCCAGTAACGTCGGCATGAGTAAGGTCGCGTTCGATATCGGCGGCGAAACCATTTTCCGCCTCGCGCAGAAAGTCGGCCTCGGCCAGGACACCGGTCTCGGCTTCCCCGGCGAGCGCGTCGGCAACCTGCCGAACTACCGGGAATGGCGCAAGGCGGAAACCGCCACGCTGTCCTACGGCTACGGTATTTCCGTGACGGCGATCCAGTTGGTCCATGCGTTCTCGGCTTTGGCCAACAACGGGCGCCTCGCGCCGCTGACCCTGATCAAAACCGACAAGGCACCGCAGACCACTCAGGTACTGCCGGAAACCGTGGCCAAAACCATGCAGGGCATGCTGCAGCAAGTGATCGAAGCACCGCGCGGCGTGTTCCGTGCCCAAGTGCCGGCCTATCACGTGGGCGGCAAGTCCGGCACCGCGCGTAAGACTTCGGTCGGCACCAAGGGCTACGCGGAAAATTCCTACCGTTCGCTGTTCGCCGGTTTCGGCCCGATGAGCGACCCGCGCTTTGCCATTGTGGTGGTGATCGATGAGCCGACCAAGGCCGGTTACTTCGGTGGTCTGGTGTCGGCACCGGTGTTCAGCAAAGTGATGTCCGGCACCCTGCGCCTGATGAACATCACCCCAGACAACCTGCCACCGACCCAACAAGCGAACGCCACGCCAGTCGTTCCACTGAAAGCCAATGGAGGGCGCGGCTGATGTCTTTGAGCCTGAACAAGATTTTTGCCCACGCCGGCCGCGATCTACTGATTCGCGAATTGGCGCTGGACAGCCGTAACGTGCGCGCCGGCGACCTGTTCCTGGCGGTGCCCGGTGGTCGTTTCGATGGCCGCGAGCACATCGCTGACGCCTTGCAGCGCGGTGCTGCGGCGGTCGCCTACGAAGTCGAAGGCGCGACGGTGCTGCCGATTACTGACGTGCCGCTGATTCCGGTCAAAGGCCTGGCGGCGCAGCTGTCCGACATTGCCGGGCGCTTTTATGGCGACCCGAGCCGTCACCTGAACCTGGTCGGCGTCACCGGCACTAACGGCAAAACCAGCGTCACCCAGTTGGTAGCCCAAGCACTCGACCTGCTCGGCCAGCATTGCGGCATCGTCGGCACGTTGGGCAGCGGTTTTCACGGCGCGTTGGAAAGCGGCCTGCACACCACGCCGAATCCGATTGCCGTGCAAGCGACCCTGGCCGACCTGAAGAAGGCGGGCGCCAAAGCCGTGACCATGGAAGTTTCGTCCCACGGCCTCGATCAGGGCCGCGTCACCGCGCTGGCTTTTGACGTGGCAGTGATGACCAACCTGTCCCGCGATCACCTCGATTACCACGGCACCATGCAGGCCTACGGCGAAGCCAAGGCCAAGCTGTTTGCCTGGAATGACTTGAAGTGCCGGGTAGTCAACCTGGATGACGAGTTCGGTCAACAACTGGCGAGCGAGAAACGCGAGTCGCGCCTGATCACCTACAGCCTGCTGGACAAGGGCGCGTACCTGTATTGCCGTGACGCGCAGTTCGACGACGAAGGCGTGCGCGCCACTTTGGTCACACCGCAAGGCGAACACCATCTGCGCAGCACTTTGCTCGGGCGGTTCAACCTCAGCAACGTGTTGGCGGCGATCGGTGCCTTGCTCGGCCTCGATTACGCCCTCGACGAAATTCTCAAAGTCCTGCCGAAACTCGAAGGCCCGGCCGGGCGTATGCAGCGCCTGGGTGGCGGTACTCAGCCGCTGGTGGTGGTCGACTACGCCCACACCCCAGACGCCCTGGAAAAAGTCCTGACCGCCATGCGCCCGCACACCAAGGGTCGCTTGCTGTGCCTGTTCGGCTGCGGCGGCGATCGCGATCGCGGCAAGCGACCGCTGATGGCCGAAGTGGTCGAGCGCCTGGCCGACGGCGTACTGGTCACCGATGACAACCCGCGCAGCGAAGACCCGGCCGTGATCTTCGATGACATCCGCGCCGGCTTCACCGCTGTGGATAACGTGACGTTCGTCGCGGGCCGTGGCCAGGCGATTGCGCAATTGATCGCCAGCGCCTCGGCGGATGACGTGATCGTCCTCGCCGGCAAAGGTCACGAGGACTATCAGGAAATCAACGGCGAGCGCCACGCCTTCTCCGATCTGGTCGAGGCCGATCATGCCCTGACCGCGTGGGAGGTGGCTCATGCTTAAAGCCCTGACGTTCAGCGAGCTGGCCACAGCACTGAATGCACGCCTGGTAAACGCTGATTGCAGTTTCAATGGCGTCAGCATCGACAGCCGCGCGATCAAACCGGGCGAACTGTTCGTCGCGCTCACCGGTCCGCGCTTCGATGGCCACGACTACCTGAACGACGTCGCCGGCAAAGGCGCCGTGGGTGCGTTGGTCGAGCGTGAGGTCGCCGACAGCACCTTGCCGCAATTGCTGGTCAAGGACACCCGTCAGGCCCTGGGCCAACTGGGTGCACTGAACCGCGCTGCTTATACCGGCCCGGTCGCGGCCATCACGGGTTCCAGCGGCAAGACCACGGTCAAGGAGATGCTCGCGAGCATCCTGCGCACCCGCGGCCCGGTACACGCGACCCGTGGCAACCTGAATAACGACCTTGGCGTGCCGCTGACCTTGCTCGAACTGGCGCCGGAACACACCGCCGCCGTGATCGAGCTGGGTGCCTCGCGCCTCGGCGAAATTGCCTACACCGTGGCCATGACCAAGCCGCAGGTGGCGATTCTCAACAATGCCGGGACCGCCCACGTCGGTGAGTTCGGCGGGCCGGAAAAAATCGTTGAAGCCAAGGGCGAGATCATCGAAGGGTTGGCGGCCGATGGCGTCGCCGTGCTGAACCTTGACGACAAGGCCTTCGAAATCTGGAAAACCCGCGCTGCCGGCCGCAAGGTGCTGACCTTTGCCCTGAGCAATATTGCCGCCGATTTCCACGCCAGCGACCTCGATCGCGACGCGCGTGGTTGCCCGGCTTTTAACCTGCACAGCCCGGATGGCGTGGAGCGGGTGCAACTGAATCTGCTCGGCATTCATAACGTCGGCAACGCCTTGGCCGCCGCCGCCGCCGCGCATGCCCTGGGCGTGTCGCTGTTCGGCATCGCCACCGGCCTGGGCGCGGTGCAACCGGTCAAGGGCCGTACCGTCGCGCAATTGGCCAGCAACGGTCAGCGCGTTATCGACGACACCTACAACGCCAACCCGACCTCGATGTGCGCTGCGGTGGACATCCTCACCGGCTTCAGCGGCCGGACAGTGCTGGTGCTCGGCGACATCGGCGAGTTGGGCGAGTGGGCAGAGCAGGGCCATCGCGACGTTGGCGAATATGCCCGTGGCAAAGTTTCGGCGCTGTACGCCGTGGGGCCGATGATGGCGCATGCGGTCCAGGCCTTCGGTCCGCAAGCCTTCCATTCCAGTACTCAGGCGGAACTGATCCAGGCCCTGAGCGCCGAGCAAGACCCCGACACCACTATTTTGATCAAGGGTTCGCGCAGCGCGGCGATGGAAAACATCGTCGCCGCCCTGTGCGGGTCCAGCATGGAGAAACATTAATGCTGCTGCTGCTAGCGGAGTATCTGCAACAGTTCTACAAAGGCTTCGCGGTCTTCCAGTACCTGACCCTGCGCGGGATCCTCGGTGTGCTGACCGCGCTGGTTTTGTCGCTGTGCTACGGCCCGTGGATGATCCGCACCCTGCAGAACCGCCAGATCGGCCAATCGGTCCGTAACGATGGTCCGCAGTCGCACCTGTCGAAATCGGGTACCCCGACCATGGGCGGTGCGCTCATCCTGTCGTCCATCGGCGTCAGCACCTTGCTCTGGGCCGACCTGTCCAACCGCTATGTCTGGACTGTGTTGCTGGTGACCCTGTTGTTCGGCGCCATCGGCTGGGTCGACGACTACCGCAAAGTGATCGAGAAAAACTCCCGTGGCTTGCCGAGCCGCTGGAAATACTTCTGGCAATCGGTGTTCGGCCTCGGCGCGGCGATCTTCCTTTATATGACCGCTTCGTCGCCGGTGGAAACCACGCTGATCCTGCCGATGCTCAAGGACTACAGCATTCCGCTGGGCATCGGTTTCGTCGTGCTGACTTACTTCGTGATCGTCGGTTCGAGCAACGCGGTCAACCTGACCGATGGCCTCGACGGCCTGGCGATCATGCCGACCGTGATGGTCGGCGGCGGGTTGGGGATCTTCTGCTACCTGTCGGGTAACGTGAAATTCGCTGAATACCTGTTGATCCCCTACGTACCGGGCGCGGGCGAACTGATCGTGTTCTGCGGCGCGCTGATCGGTGCCGGGCTGGGCTTCCTGTGGTTCAACACTTATCCGGCGCAGGTGTTCATGGGCGATGTCGGCGCGCTGGCGCTGGGCGCGGCGCTGGGCACCATTGCCGTGATCGTGCGCCAGGAAATCGTCCTGTTCATCATGGGCGGCGTGTTCGTGATGGAGACCCTGTCAGTCGTCATTCAGGTGGCCTCCTTTAAGCTCACCGGTCGCCGTGTGTTCCGCATGGCGCCGATCCACCACCACTTTGAACTCAAGGGCTGGCCCGAGCCGCGAGTGATCGTGCGTTTCTGGATCATCACCGTGATTCTTGTACTGGTTGGCCTTGCCACCCTGAAGCTGAGGTAGAACGAGTGTCTCTGATCGCTTCTGACCACTTCCGCATCGTTGTCGGCCTCGGCAAAAGCGGCATGTCCCTGGTTCGCTTCCTGGCGAACCGGGGCACGTCGTTTGCCGTGGCCGACACGCGGGAAAATCCACCGGAGCTGGTCACGCTGCGCCGTGACTACCCGCACGTGGAAGTGCGTTGTGGCGAGCTGGACGTTGAATTCCTCTGCCGTGCCGATGAGCTCTACGTGAGCCCCGGCCTGGCATTGGCGACCCCGGCCCTGCAAGCCGCCGCCGCCCGTGGCGTGAAGTTGTCCGGAGATATCGAGCTGTTCGCGCGCAACGCGAAGGCGCCGATTGTCGCCATCAGCGGTTCCAACGCGAAAAGCACCGTCACCACCCTGGTGGGCGAAATGGCCGTGGCGGCGGGCAAGCGGGTTGCCGTGGGCGGTAACCTCGGCACCCCGGCGCTGGATCTGCTCAGCGACGACGTCGAGCTGTACGTGATGGAGCTGTCGAGCTTCCAACTGGAAACCACCGATCACCTCGGCGCTGAAGTGGCCACCGTGCTCAACGTCAGCGAAGACCACATGGACCGCTACAGCGGCCTGCCGGCCTATCACCTGGCTAAACACCGGATTTTCCGCGGCGCGAAGCAGTTTGTGGTCAACCGCCAGGATGCCTTGAGCCGGCCGTTGATGGGCGAGGGCCAGCCATGCTGGACCTTCGGCTTGAGCAAACCTGATTTCAAAGCCTTCGGTATCCGCGAAGAAGACGGCGAGAAATACCTCGCCTTCGAATTCCAGAACCTGATGCCGGTGCGCGAGTTGAAGATTCGCGGCGCCCACAATCAGTCCAACGCCCTGGCGGCCCTTGCCTTGGGCCACGCGGCCGGCCTGCCGTTCGACGCCATGCTCGCCAGTCTGCGCACCTTCGCCGGCCTGGAGCATCGCTGCCAATGGGTGCGTGACCTCGACGGCGTCAGCTACTACAACGATTCCAAAGCCACCAACGTCGGCGCCGCCCTCGCGGCCATCGAAGGCTTGGGCGCGGACATCGACGGTAAGCTGATTCTGATCGCCGGCGGCGACGGCAAAGGCGCCGACTTCAAGGACCTGCGCGACCCGGTGGCGGCCAACTGCCGCGCCGTGGTCCTGATGGGCCGCGATTCAGAGCTGATCGGCCAGGCCATCGGCGCGAGCGTGCCGCTGATCCGCGTCGACTCCCTGTCCGAAGCCGTTGCGCAATGCCGCGCCGTCGCCGAAGCCGGCGATGCGGTGCTGCTGTCGCCGGCCTGCGCCAGTTTCGACATGTTCAAGAATTATGAAGATCGTGGTCACCAGTTCGTCCGCGCCGTGGAGGAACTGGCATGAGCCTGCGAAATATCATCAAGCCGTATCCGTCGCCGATCATCACCGGGCGCGGCATCGACCTCGATTTCCCGATGCTTGCCGGTTGCCTGACCCTGCTCGGCCTCGGCCTGGTGATGATTGCCTCGGCGTCCTCGGAAGTGGCATCGGTGCAATCCGGCAGCGCCTTCTACTACATGATCCGCCACCTGATTTACGCCGGTTTGGGCCTGGGTGCCTGCGTCGTCACCATGATGATTCCAATCGCCACTTGGCAACGCCTGGGCTGGCTGATGCTGCTCGGCGCCTTCGGTTTGCTGGTGATGGTGATCATCCCGGGCATTGGCCGTGAAGTGAACGGCTCGATGCGCTGGATCGGTTTCAGTTTCTTCAACGTCCAGCCCTCGGAAATCGCCAAGGTGTTCGTGGTGATTTACCTCGCCGGCTACCTGGTGCGGCGGCAGAAAGAAGTGCGCGAGAGCTGGATGGGCTTCTTCAAGCCGTTCATCGTGCTGCTGCCCATGGCTGGCCTGTTGCTGATGGAACCAGACTTCGGCGCCACCGTGGTGATGATGGGCGCGGCGGCGGCAATGCTGTTCCTCGGCGGCGTCGGGTTATTCCGCTTCAGTTTGATGGTGTTGCTCGCGGTCGGGGCGGTGGTGCTGTTGATTCAAGTGCAGCCCTATCGGATGGCCCGTCTCACCAACTTCGCCGATCCCTGGGCCGACCAGTTTGGCGCCGGTTATCAATTGTCCCAGGCGCTGATCGCCTTCGGTCGCGGTGAATGGCTGGGCGTCGGCCTGGGCAATAGCGTGCAGAAGCAGTTCTACCTGCCGGAAGCGCACACCGACTTCGTGTTCTCGGTCCTGGCCGAAGAGCTCGGCGCGGTCGGTTCGCTGTGCACCGTGGCGCTGTTCGTTTTCGTTTGTATTCGCGGCATGTACATCGGCTTGTGGGCGGAGAAGGCCAAGCAGTTCTTCGCCGCTTATGTGGCCTACGGCTTGTCGTTCCTGTGGATCGGTCAATTCCTGATCAACATCGGGGTGAACGTTGGCCTGCTGCCGACCAAGGGCCTGACCCTGCCGTTCCTCAGTTACGGCGGCAGCTCGCTGGTGATCTGCTGTGCCTGTCTCGGCTTGTTGCTGCGCATTGAGTGGGAGAGTCGAACCCATTTGGGTAGCGAAGAGATGGAGTTCCAGGAAAGCGACTTCGCCGAGGAGCCGAGCCATGGGCGCTAACGTCTTGATCATGGCCGGCGGTACCGGGGGCCACGTGTTCCCGGCCCTGGCCTGCGCGCGCGAATTCCAGGCCCGTGGCTACACCGTGCATTGGCTCGGCACGCCTCGCGGTATCGAAAACGAATTGGTCCCGGCAGCCGGCATCGAGTTGCATCGTATCCATGCCAGCGGTTTGCGCGGCAAGGGCAAGCTGTCGCTGCTCAAGGCGCCGATGATGTTACTCAAATCGGTCTGGCAGGCACGGGCGATCATTCGCCGGTTGCGGCCGGTCTGCGTGGTGGGCTTCGGTGGCTATGTGACCGGTCCTGGTGGTGTTGCCGCCAAATTGGCCGGCGTGCCGGTGATCGTTCATGAACAGAACGCTGTGGCCGGTACCGCCAATCGGTTGCTGGTGCCGTTGGCCGCTCGGGTGTGTGAAGCCTTCCCCGACACCTTTACCCTGTCGGACAGCCGTCGGACCACCGGTAATCCGGTGCGCACCGAGCTGTTCCTCGACACACCGCGCCCGGCTCTGGCCGGTCGCAAAGCGCGTTTGTTGGTCCTGGGCGGGAGCCTGGGCGCAGAACCGTTGAACAAATTGCTGCCTGAAGCCCTGGCCCGCGTCGCTGTCGACCTGCGCCCGGACGTGTTTCATCAGGCCGGCAAAAACCACGATGAAGTGACGGCCGAGCGTTACCGCGCTGCGGGCGTGGAAGCGCAGGTGCAGCCCTTCATCAAAGACATGGCCCATGCCTATGGCTGGGCCGACCTGGTGGTGTGCCGCGCAGGCGCGTTGACCATCAGTGAACTGGCTGCCGCCGGTCTGCCCTCGATGCTGGTGCCTTTGCCCCACGCCATCGACGATCACCAGACCCGCAATGCCGATTATTTGGCCCGTGAAGGCGCTGCCTTCCTGATGCCGCAAAGAACGACCGGCGCCGCGGACCTTGCCGCGCGCCTGACCGAGGTTTTGATGCAACCGCAACGACTGAACGACATGGCCGGCGCTGCTCGTCGACTGGCCAAACCCGACGCCACCCGTAGCGTGGTCGATACCTGCCTGGAGGTGGCCCATGGTTGAGAATCAAAAAGCCATGCCGCATCCGGAAATGCGCCGTATCCGTCGCATCCATTTCGTCGGTATCGGCGGCGTGGGCATGTGCGGCATTGCCGAAGTGTTGTTGAATCTGGGCTATGCCGTGTCCGGTTCCGACCTGAAAGCCTCGCCAGTCACCGAACGCCTTGAGTCCTTTGGCGCGCAGATCTTTATCGGTCACCGCGCCGAGAACGCTGCTGCCGCCGACGTGCTGGTGGTGTCCAGCGCAGTCAACACTTCGAACCCGGAAGTGGCCACGGCCCTTGAACGTCGTATTCCGGTGGTGCCCCGCGCCGAGATGCTCGCCGAGCTGATGCGTTATCGCCACGGCATTGCCGTCGCCGGTACCCACGGCAAAACCACCACCACCAGCCTGATTGCCTCGGTGTTCGCCGCCGGTGGCCTCGACCCGACTTTCGTCATCGGCGGTCGCTTGAACGCCGCGGGCACCAATGCCCAACTTGGCACCAGCCGTTACCTGATCGCCGAAGCCGACGAAAGCGATGCGAGTTTCCTGCACCTGCAACCGCTGGTGGCCGTGGTCACCAACATCGACGCCGACCACATGGCGACCTACGACGGTGACTTCAACAAGCTGAAGAAAACCTTTGTCGAGTTCCTGCACAACCTGCCGTTCTACGGCTTGGCGGTGATGTGCCTGGACGATGCCGTGGTGCGCGAGATCCTGCCACTGGTCAAACGTCCGACCATGACTTACGGCTTCAGTGAAGACGCTGACGTGCGCGCAATCAATGTGCGTCAGCAAGGCATGCAGACCTTCTTCACCGTGCTGCGTCCGGACCGCGAGCCACTGGATGTCTCGGTGAACATGCCGGGCAACCACAACGTGCTCAATTCCCTGGCCACTATCTGCATCGCCACTGACGAAGGCGTCAGCGATGAAGCCATCGTCCAGGGCCTGTCGGGCTTCCAGGGTGTTGGCCGACGCTTCCAGGTCTACGGCGAGTTGCCGGTGGACGGCGGCAACGTGATGCTGGTGGACGACTACGGTCATCACCCGACCGAAGTCGCCGCTGTGATCAAAGCCGTGCGCGGTGGCTGGCCGGAGCGTCGTCTGGTGATGGTCTACCAGCCGCACCGCTACAGCCGCACCCGGGATTTGTACGACGATTTCGTCAATGTGTTGGCCGACGCCAACGTGCTGCTGTTGATGGAAGTCTATCCGGCCGGCGAAGAGCCGATCCCCGGTGCCGACAGCCGCAAGCTGTGCAACAGCATCCGCCAGCGTGGGCAGTTGGACCCGATCTACATCGAGCGCGGTGTCGACCTCGCCCCAGTGGTCAAACCGCTGCTGCGTGCTGGCGACATCCTGCTGTGCCAGGGCGCCGGTGACATCGGTGGTCTCGCGCCGAAACTGCTGGCCAGCCCGTTGTTCGCCGGCGCTGTCGCGGCGCCGAGCGAGGGGAAGTTGAAATGACGACTGCCTACGCCAACCTCGTCTCCACGATTGCACCGACAGCGTTCGGCCGCGTCGCCGTGCTGTTCGGCGGCAAGAGTGCCGAGCGCGAGGTGTCGCTGAAATCTGGTAACGCCGTGCTCGAAGCGCTGCAGAGCGCCGGTGTGGACGCGTTCGGCCTCGACGTCGGCGATGACCTGCTGCAGCGTTTGCTGAATGAAAAAATCGACCGCGCCTTCATCATTCTCCATGGTCGCGGCGGTGAAGACGGCAGCATGCAAGGCCTGCTCGAATGCCTCGGCATCCCGTACACCGGCAGCGGCATCCTGGCCTCGGCGCTGGCGATGGACAAATTGCGTACCAAGCAGGTGTGGCACAGCCTCGGCATCCCGACGCCACGCCACGCGGTACTGAGTTCCGAGGCCGATTGTATTTCGGCGGCTGCGGAACTGGGCTTCCCTTTGATCGTCAAACCGGCCCATGAAGGTTCAAGTATCGGGATGGCCAAAGTGACCTCCGCGCCGGAGTTGGTTGAAGCGTGGAAAGCGGCCAGTACCTACGACTCACAAGTGCTGGTCGAGCAATGGATTCACGGTCCGGAGTTCACCATCGCCACCCTGCGTGACCAGGTGTTGCCGCCGATTGCCCTGGGCACGACCCACAGCTTCTACGACTACGACGCCAAGTACGTGGCGTCCGATACCCAGTATCGGATCCCGTGCGGCCTCGACAGTCACAAGGAACAGGAATTGATGGACCTCACGGCCAAAGCCTGTGAGGCGCTGGGTATCGCCGGTTGGGGCAGGGCGGACGTGATGCAGGACGCCGACGGGCAGTTCTGGTTCCTCGAAGTCAACACCGCGCCGGGCATGACCGATCACAGCCTGGTGCCGATGGCGGCCCGTGCCGCCGGTCTGGATTTCCAGCAACTGGTCCTGGCGATTCTCGCCGCCAGTGTCGAGCAGAGAGGGTAAGGCCATGCCAGGCGCTCAGCTCCGTCATCAGCCACCCGCACCGAGCCGTAAGCCGGTGCCGCGGGGTGCCAGCCGAATGGTGGCCAAAGAGCCGATGTCTGCGCGTCTGCCGAAAGCCAATTTTGGCTTTCTGAAGAGCCTGTTCTGGCCGGTAATGCTGGTGGCGCTGGGGTTCGGTACGTATGAAGGCGCACAGCGGTTGCTGCCATACGCCGACCGGCCGATCACCAAGATCAACGTGCAGGGCGATTTGAGTTACATCAGCCAGCAAGCAGTGCAGCAACGGATCGCCCCATACGTGGCGTCGAGTTTCTTCACCATCGACCTGGCGAGCATGCGTACCGAGCTGGAGCAGATGCCCTGGATCGCCCACGCCGAAGTGCGTCGGGTGTGGCCGGACCAGGTGGTGATTCGCCTCGAAGAACAATTGCCCGTAGCCCGTTGGGGCGACGAGTCGCTGCTGAACAACCAGGGCCAGGCGTTCACGCCCAAGGAGCTGGCTAACTACGAACACCTGCCACAGCTGTTCGGCCCTCAACGGGCCCAGCAGCAAGTGATGCAGCAATACCAGGTGCTGAGCCAGATGCTCAGGCCATTGGGCTTCTCGATTGCACGCCTGGAACTGCGTGAACGAGGCAGCTGGTTCCTGACCACCGGCGCCGGCAGTGCCGGCCCGGGAATCGAACTGCTGCTGGGACGCGGCAACCTGGTGGAAAAGATGCGCCGCTTCATTGCCATCTATGACAAGACGCTCAAAGAGCAGATTACGAACATTGCGCGCATCGATCTGCGCTACGCCAACGGCCTCGCTGTTGGCTGGCGGGAACCTGTAGCGCCCACGACAGCCCAACCCGCTGTCGCGAAGAATTAAGAAGAGGCAGGACCCATGGCAAACGTGCAAAGCGGCAAAATGATCGTCGGTCTCGATATCGGCACCTCCAAGGTGGTGGCGCTGGTAGGCGAGGTGTCGGACGACGGCACGCTGGAAATCGTCGGGATCGGTACGCACCCGTCCCGTGGCCTGAAAAAAGGCGTGGTGGTGAACATCGAGTCCACCGTGCAATCGATCCAGCGCGCCATCGAAGAAGCGCAGCTGATGGCCGGTTGCCGGATCCACTCGGCGTTTGTCGGCGTGGCCGGCAACCACATTCGCAGCCTGAACTCCCACGGCATCGTGGCGATCCGTGATCGCGAAGTCAGCGCCGCCGACCTTGAGCGCGTGCTCGATGCCGCCCAGGCCGTGGCCATTCCCGCCGACCAGCGCGTGCTGCACACGCTGCCGCAGGATTACGTGATCGACAACCAGGAAGGCGTGCGTGAGCCGCTGGGCATGTCCGGCGTGCGTCTGGAAGCCAAGGTCCACGTGGTCACCTGCGCCGTCAACGCTGCACAGAACATTGAAAAATGCGTGCGTCGTTGCGGTCTGGAAATCGACGACATCATTCTCGAGCAACTGGCGTCCGCGTACTCGGTGCTGACCGATGACGAGAAAGAACTGGGCGTGTGCCTGGTGGACATCGGCGGCGGCACCACTGACATCGCGATCTTCACCGAAGGCGCGATCCGTCACACCGCGGTGATCCCGATTGCCGGCGACCAGGTGACCAACGACATCGCCATGGCGCTGCGTACACCGACCCAGTACGCCGAAGAGATCAAAATCCGCTACGCCTGCGCCCTGGCCAAACTGGCCGGTGCCGGCGAGACCATCAAGGTGCCAAGCGTCGGCGACCGTCCACCGCGCGAACTGTCGCGCCAGGCCTTGGCCGAAGTGGTCGAGCCGCGTTACGACGAACTGTTCACCCTGATCCAGGCTGAACTGCGCCGCAGCGGCTACGAAGATTTGATCCCGGCCGGCATCGTGCTGACCGGCGGCACCTCGAAGATGGAAGGCGCGGTCGAGCTGGCCGAGGAAATCTTCCACATGCCGGTGCGCCTGGGCGTGCCCCATGGCGTCAAGGGCCTGGATGACGTGGTACGCAACCCGATTTATTCCACCGGCGTTGGCCTGTTGATGTACGGCCTGCAGAAGCAGTCCGACGGGATTTCGTTCTCGGGCATCAGCAGCCGCGACAGTTACAGCAACGAAGAAGCCAAACCGGCCTTGCTCGATCGCATCAAGAGCTGGGTACAGGGCAACTTCTAAAGAATTACCGCAGTACCGAAACATGCAGTACCGATTCGAGTAGCACCGCAATACACGCAGTAGGCGAAAAAAAACTAGAGAACGTAAGGAGAGGGAACATGTTCGAACTCGTAGACAACATCCCCGCAAGCCCGGTCATTAAAGTCATCGGTGTTGGCGGAGGCGGCGGCAACGCTGTCAACCATATGGTCAAGAGCAACATTGAAGGCGTTGAATTCATCTGCGCCAACACTGATGCCCAGGCGCTGAAATCCATCGGCGCGCGGACCATCCTGCAATTGGGCACTGGCGTGACCAAGGGTCTGGGCGCTGGCGCCAACCCTGAAGTCGGCCGTCAAGCCGCGCTGGAAGATCGCGAGCGCATTGCCGAAGTCCTGCAAGGCACCAACATGGTGTTCATCACCACCGGCATGGGCGGCGGTACCGGTACCGGTGCGGCCCCGATCATTGCCGAAGTGGCCAAGGAAATGGGCATTCTCACCGTTGCGGTGGTGACCCGTCCGTTCCCGTTCGAAGGTCGCAAGCGCATGCAGATCGCCGACGAAGGCATCCGTCTGCTGTCTGAAAGCGTCGACTCGTTGATCACTATTCCCAACGAGAAACTGCTGACCATCCTGGGCAAAGACGCGAGCCTGCTGTCCGCGTTCGCCAAGGCTGACGATGTGCTGGCCGGTGCCGTTCGCGGTATCTCCGACATCATCAAGCGTCCTGGCATGATCAACGTCGACTTCGCCGACGTACGCACCGTGATGAGCGAAATGGGCATGGCGATGATGGGCACTGGCTGCGCCAGCGGTCCGAACCGTGCACGTGAAGCCACGGAAGCGGCGATCCGCAACCCGTTGCTCGAAGACGTGAACCTGCAAGGCGCACGCGGCATCCTGGTGAACATCACCGCCGGTCCTGACCTGTCCCTGGGTGAGTACTCCGACGTGGGTAGCATCATTGAAGCCTTCGCTTCCGAGCACGCCATGGTCAAGGTCGGCACCGTCATCGATCCGGACATGCGCGACGAGCTGCACGTCACCGTGGTTGCCACCGGTCTGGGCGCGAAAATCGAGAAGCCTGTGAAGGTCATCGACAACACCGTTCACACCTCCATGGCTTCGCAACCGCAACAGCAAGCCCCTGCGCGTCAGGAGCAGCCAGCGGTGAATTACCGTGATCTGGATCGTCCGACCGTCATGCGCAACCAGGCTCAGGCCGGTGCTGCGACTGCCGCGAAGATGAATCCGCAAGATGACCTGGACTACCTGGACATTCCAGCCTTCCTGCGTCGTCAGGCTGATTGATGGAATGTATCAGGGCTATGAAGGTGATTGGTGTTCAGCAAAGGTCTGGTCTGCTATCATCGCCAGCCTTTGTTGATACCAGTTCGCAATTTGCGCTGAAGCGGCCCAAGCCATGATTAAACAACGCACACTGAAAAATATTATCCGTGCCACAGGTGTCGGCCTGCACTCCGGGGAGAAGGTTTACCTGACCCTCAAGCCGGCACCTATCGACACCGGCATCGTGTTTGTTCGTGCCGATCTGGACCCTGCGGTGCAGATTCCTGCTCGCGCGGAAAACGTTGGCGAAACCACGATGTCGACCACGCTGGTCAACGGTGACGTCAAGGTGGACACGGTGGAGCACTTGCTCTCGGCCATGGCTGGCCTGGGCATCGATAACGCCTACGTCGAGCTCTCCGCGTCCGAAGTCCCGATCATGGATGGTAGCGCTGGACCCTTCGTATTCCTGATTCAATCGGCCGGCCTGGAAGAGCAGGACGCCGCCAAGAAATTCATCCGCATCCTGCGTGAAGTGACTGTGGAAGACGGCGACAAGCGCGCCACTTTCGTCCCTTTTGAAGGTTTCAAGGTGAGTTTCGAGATCGATTTCGATCACCCGGTGTTCCGTGACCGGACCCAAAGTGCAAGCGTGGATTTTTCCAGCACTTCGTTCGTAAAAGAAGTCAGCCGCGCCCGTACCTTTGGTTTCATGAGTGATATCGAGTACCTGCGCAAGCACAACCTCGCACTCGGCGGCAGCGTTGAGAACGCTATCGTGGTCGACGCGGATGGCGTACTGAACGAAGACGGCCTTCGCTATGAAGACGAATTCGTGAAGCACAAGATCCTCGATGCAATTGGCGATCTCTACCTGCTGGGCAATAGCCTGATTGGTGAGTTCAAGGGCTTCAAGTCCGGCCATGCACTGAACAACCAGCTGCTGCGCAAGTTGATTGAGCAGACAGATGCCTGGGAAGTGGTGACGTTCGAAGACGCCAGCACCGCACCGATCTCTTACATGCGCCCTGTTGCGGCGGTGTAAGTAAAAAAACCTCTCTAGTTTTTTAAAGGCCACCTTTGGGTGGCCTTTTTTTATGCCCGTTGATAACGCATTTCCTGTGAGGGCTTCAGCCAGCGACCACCCGATTGCGCCCGGCTTCCTTGGCCTGGTACAGCGCTCGGTCGGCGTTGAACAACAGCCGTTCCGGGTTCGCCTCCGGGTCGCCGGCCCAAGTGCTTACGCCAATGCTCACGGTCATTGGCGGGGCATCGCTGGGCAAGGGCGGCAAGTGTTCCACCGCCAGGCGAATGCGCTCGGCCATGTTCATCGCGCCGTCGGCATCGGTTTCCGGCAGCACCACGGAGAACTCCTCGCCGCCGTAGCGCGCCACCAGGTCGGCCGGGCGGCGGATGGTTTCGCGGATCACCCGGGCCAGCCGCCGCAGTGCTTCGTCGCCCTGAGGGTGGCCGTAGCGGTCGTTGAAAGCCTTGAAGCGATCGGCGTCGATCATCAGCAGCGACAATGGCTGCGTCGAGCGCAACGCGCGGAACCATTCGTGGCGCAGGGTCAGGTCCAGCGTCCGGCGGTTGGCCACGCCGGTCAGCTCGTCTGTGGCGGCCAGTTGCGCCAGCTCACGTTCGGCTTTGCGCCGCAACCGTAACTCGCGGCTCAGCAGCCGAGCCAGCCAGAGCAGGGCGACGCACAGCACGCCAGTGGCGCCGATCACCACGGCCGCCGTGCGTTGCCAAGGGGCGAAGATCTCATCCCGCGACAGCGCGACGATCACCGTGATGGGCAAATTGCCGACCTTGGAAAAAGTGTACAGGCGTTCGGCGCGATCCACGCTCGACACACTGCTGAACGTGCCGCTGCCCTGGCGCAGGATGCGCACCACATTGGGCCGGCTGGAAAAATCACGGCCAATCGAGCCGTTTTCCAGATGTGGTTTTTGCCCGAGCAGGATGCCTTCGTGGCTGATCACGTTGAGGGTGCTGCCATGGCCGATGTTCAGGCTGTTGAACAGTTGGTCGAAGTACGCCAGGCGCATCGACGCTACCGCCACACCGAGAAACTCACCGCTGGACGATTGAATGCGCCGGCTGAAACTGATGCGCCATTCATCTCGTTCGTCGCAATCGCAGCGGTGCTTGTACGGGCGGCTGATGAACATGCCGGTGTCGCGGTTGAACGCATGGGCCAGGTAGTAATCGCGATCGGCGTGGTTGGCGGGTTTCGGCTCCAGTGCCGAGGAGTCCGCGACCACTTCGCCGTACTGGTCCAGCAGCAGGATATCGCCCTTGAAACGCGTGGCGGTGGAACGGTCAAACAGCACCAGGTGGCGGATCTGCGGTGCCACCTGCTTCAAGTCATCCCGCTGCGCGGCGGCGATCAAGCCTTGCAGGGTCAAGTCATACAACTCGACATTACGCAGCACGTCGGCATCGATCAGTTGCGCGAGGTTACCGGCGCTGCGGCTCGCAGTGATTTGTGCGTTCGCGTGTTCGCGGATCAGCAGGAAGGTCACAATGCAGACAATCGCCACCGCCGTCAGCGCGCTCCCGAGCATCAGCAGCCACTCGGATCGTCGGGTGCGCCCCGGGTCGGCGGCAGTCGTGCGGTTCGACATCATGGATCGCCTCGGCTGAACGGGATATCAGCGAACTCCTATCAGCGTAGCTCCTGCAACAGACACGCCATGATCGCGGTGGAAGGCCGGAAAGCTTATGCGGCTTCGCGTGCACAATGTTGTGGAAGGCCACAGGGGACTGCTTTACCGAAAAGGAATCTTGCATGGCCATAGGCAGTGGGATCAAACCGGCAAATAAATCCCGAAGGTGTTCATGCCCCGGTCGCTGCGCACAAACACATCGCCGCCGTGCATCAGCGCAATCGCTTTGACGATCGCCAGCCCCAAACCGTGGTTATTGCCGCTGTTGGCCCGTGAGGCATCGACCCGGTAGAAACGCTCGAACAGGCGCGGCAGGTGCTCGCTGGCAATCGGCATGCCGGGATTGGCCACGCCGATGCTGACCTGGTGCTCCTGCACTTCGATGTGCACCTCGATCACTTGGCCTGGCTCGGTGTGTTGCACCGCGTTACTCAACAGATTAATCAACGCCCGGCGCAGGTGCGCGATTTCGATCTGCACCTGCGCATCGCCGCTGACTTTGACCTGCACCTGAGCATCTTCAAGGATGAAGTCCAGGTATTCGAGGGTGGTCGCCACTTCGTCGGCCAGCGAGGTGCTGGTGAGTTTGGTGGCTTTGCTTCCCTGGTCGGCGCTGGCCAGGAACAGCATGTCATTGATGATCGAGCGCAAGCGTTCCAGCTCTTCGAGGTTCGATTGCAACACTTCGAAGTAATGTTCCGCCGAGCGCCCGCGGGTCAGCGCGACCTGGGTCTGCCCGATCAGATTGGTCAGCGGCGAGCGCAATTCATGGGCGACGTCAGCGTTGAACGACTCCAGGCGCGAATAAGCCTGTTCAACCCGTTCCAGGGTCGAGTTGAACGAGCTGACAAACTGGCTCAACTCCGGCGGCAGCGGCGACAGCCGCAAACGGCCGGCGCGCAGGGGCGGGGCCAGGCGCTGTGCCTCCTGGGACAGCTTGATCAACGGCTTGAGGCCAATGCGCGCCACCCAATAGCCCAGCGCCGAGGCCATCAGTACCCCGACAATCGCCAGGCCAATCAGCGCGATCAGCAACTGATGCTGGGTATGGAAAAACGTCTCGGTGTCGATGCCGATCATGAAGCGCAGCGGCGGGCGCTGGTCCTTGGCCGGGAACTCACTGACCAGCACTTTCAGCGGATACGGTTGGTCGGGCAACGTCATGTCGCGCATGCCCAGCGGCCCTTGTGCGAACGCGCGGATATGCGGCGTCAGGTTGCCGTATTCGTAGCGCGGGTCGCCGCTGGTGATCCAGAAGCGGATGCGCTTGTCTTCCTCGCCCAGCAACTTGAGCTTGTTGTTGATCTTCACCCAATGCTCGGGCGTGCCGTAGCGCCCGACCGTGGATTCGAGCACGCTGTAGCGCGCATCGAGTTCCGCTTCCGGCAACAGGCCCAGGCCACGGTCGACCTGTTGGTACAAGGCCCCGCCGATCAACAGGAACACCAGCAGCGCCACCAGGGTGAACATGCCGCTGAGCCGCAGGGCGATGCTGTTAGTGGACACTGCGGCTCTCCAGCACATAGCCCATGCCACGGATGGTGTGCAGCAGTTTTTCCTCGAAAGGCCCGTCAAGCTTGGCCCGCAGGCGTTTGATCGCCACTTCGACGACATTCGCGTCGCTGTCGAAATTGATGTCCCAGACCATCTCGGCGATCGCGGTTTTCGAGAGGATTTCTCCCTGGCGCCGTGCCAGCACACTGAGCAACGAAAACTCTTTGGCGGTCAGGTCCAGGCGCGCGCCGGCGCGGGTGGCTTTGCGGCTGATCAGGTCGATCCACAAATCGGCGATGCTCACCTGCACCGGTTCGTGGCCGCCGCTGCGGCGGGTCAGGGCTTGCAGGCGGGCCACCAGTTCAAGGAAGGAAAACGGCTTGCCCAGGTAATCGTCGGCGCCGTCGCGCAGGCCCTTGATCCGGTCTTCAACGCGCTCGCGGGCGGTGAGCATGATCACCGGGGTTTGCTTGCGCGCCCGCAATGCGCGTAGCACACCGAAGCCGTCCAGGCCCGGCAACATCACGTCGAGGACGATCACCGCGTAGTCACTTTCCAGCGCCAGGTGCAGGCCTTCGATGCCGTCCCGCGCCAGGTCCACGGTATAGCCCTGTTCCGTCAGGCCGCGGTGCAGGTAATCCGCGGTTTTTTCTTCGTCTTCGATAATCAGAACGCGCATGACCCCGCCTCAGTCTGTGGTGGCCAGGGCCGTGGTCGGCACTGGCTTGGGCCCATGAAATAGCCGCTCAAGCCACAAGTATATGACCGGCGTGGTAAACAGCGTCAGCATCTGGCTCACCAGCAGCCCGCCGACCACCGCGATCCCCAGCGGCTGGCGCAATTCCGCCCCGGCGCCGTAGCCGAGCATCAGCGGCAGGGCGCCGAGCAGGGCGGCGAGGGTGGTCATAATGATCGGCCGGAACCGCGTGATACAGGCCTGGTAAATCGCTTCTTCCGGTGCCATCCCGCCATTGCGCTGGGCGTCGAGGGCGAAGTCGATCATCAGGATGCCGTTTTTCTTGACGATACCGATCAGCAGCACCAGGCCGATCAGCGCCATGATCGAGAAGTCCTGGCCGCACAGCCACAACATGATCACCGCGCCCAGGCCTGCCGCCGGCAACGTCGAGATAATTGTCAGTGGATGGACAAAACTCTCATAAAGCACGCCCAAGATGATGTACACCGCCACCAGCGCCGCGAGAATCAGCCACGGTTGGCTGGCCAGCGAACTCTGGAACGCCTGCGCCGCGCCCTGGAAGTTGCCGCTGATCGCCGTCGGCATGCCGATGTCAGCCTTGGCCTGGTTGAGCAAAATCACCGCATCGCCGAGTGCCACGCCGGGCGCCAGGTTGAACGACAGGTTGGCGGCCGGGAACATCCCGTCATGGGCGATGGACAGCGGCCCGACCGTCGGCGCATCGAACCGCGCCAGTGCCGACAGCGGGACCATTTCCCCGCTGAGCGGCGAGCGCAAGTAGAAATAATTGAGGCTTTCGGCCTTGCCGCGTTGTTTGGTGTCCAGCTCCAGAATCACGTTGTACTGATTGATTTCAGTCTGGAATTCGTTGATCTGCCGCTGGCCGAAGGCGTCGTACAGCGCTTCATCGACATCGCTGGCGGTCAGGCCAAATCGCGCCGCCGCGCTGCGGTCGATGCTGATGTGGGTGATGCTGCCGCCCAGTTGCAAATCGTTGGAAATATCGCGAAACGCCGGGTTGGCCCGCAGTTTCTCGGTCAGGCGTTGAGTCCAGGTGCTGAGCGTCGGGCCGTCGTTGCTCTTGAGCACGTATTGATACTGCGCGCGGCTCGGCCCGGAGCTGAGGTTGATGTCCTGGCCGGCACGCAAGTACAGGACGATGCCCGGCACTGCCATCAGTTTCGGGCGAATGCGGTCGATGAACTGACTGGCCGACACATCGCGGTCGCTCCGTTGTTTCAGCGAGATCCAGAAGCGCCCGTTGGCGATGGTCTGGTTGTTGCCCGACACACCCACCGAATGGGAGAACGCCTGCACGGCCGGGTCGGCGGCGACGATTTCGGCCATCGCCTTGTGTTTTTTCACCATGTCGTTGAAGGAAATGTCCGCGGCAGCCTCGGTCGTCCCGAGCACGAAGCCGGTGTCTTGTACCGGGAAGAAGCCTTTGGGAATGAAAATGTAACCGCCCACCGCCAGCAGCACCGAGAGGCCGAACACGCCGATCATCAACTTCTGATGGGCCAGGGCTTTGCGCAGGCCTTTTTCGTACCAGGCCAGCAAGCGCTCGGCGAAGCCCTTTTTAGCGTGCGCGTGCTGCACCGGCGCTTTCATGAACAGCGCGGCCAAGGTTGGCGCCAAGGTCAGCGAGACCACCACCGAAATCAGTATGGTTGCGGTGGCGGTCAGGGCGAACTCCTTGAACAGTCGCCCGACCACGCCGCCCATGAACAGCAGCGGAATAAACGCCGCCACCAGCGAGAAACTGATCGACACCACGGTGAAGCCGATTTCCCCGGCGCCCTTGATCGCCGCCTCGCGCATGCCATCGCCGGCCTCGAGGTGGCGGTGAATGTTCTCCACCACCACGATCGCATCGTCGACCACAAACCCCACGGCCACCACGATCGCCACCAGCGTCAGGTTGTTCAGGCTGAAACCCATCACGTACATCAAGGCGAAACTGGCGATCAGCGACACCCCGAGCACCGCCGAGACAATCAGCGTGGCCGACAATTGACGCAGGAACAGCGCCATCACCGCCACCACCAGTAGAATCGCGATCAGCAGGGTGATTTCCACTTCATGCAGCGAGGCGCGAATGGTTTGCGTGCGGTCCACCAGCACTTTCACCTGCACCGAGGCCGGCAACATCGCTTCCAGCCCCGGCAGCGCCGCTTGGATGCGCTCCACGGTCTCGACGATGTTCGCCCCCGGTTGCCGGGAAATTACCAGGTTGACCCCCGGCCGATCCCCGGCCCAGGCCTGCACGTAGGCATCTTCCGAACCGTTGACGACTTTGGCGACATCCTTCAGGTGAACCGGGGCGCCGTCCTTGTAGGAAACGATCAACTGGCTGTAGTCATCGGGGTGGAACAACTGGTCGTTGGTCGACAGCGTGGAAATGCTCGACTCGCCATACAGCGCGCCTTTGGCCAGGTTGAGGCTGGTTTGCTGGATCGCCAGGCGAATGTCCGCCAGGGTCAGACCGATGGCAGCCAGTTTGTCGGCGGACACTTGCACGCGGATCGCCGGACGTTGCTGACCGGTGATGTTGATCTGGCCTACGCCGTTGATCTGGCTGATCTGACGCGAGAGCAGGGTTTCCACCAGGTCACTGAGTTCGGTACCGGGCATTTGCGTGGAGCTGACGCTGAGGATCAGCACCGGGCTGTCAGCCGGGTTGACCTTTCGCCAGGTCGGCAGGGTAGGCATGTCTTTCGGCAGTTTGCCGGCCGCAGTGTTGATCGCCGCTTGCACTTCCTGGGCGGCGGTGTCGATGCTTTTGTTGAGGGTGAATTGCAGGGTCAGGTTGGTCGAGCCCAGGGCACTGCTGGATGTCATTTGCGTCACGCCGGGGATGGCGCTGAATTGCACCTCCAGTGGCGTGGCCACCGACGACGCCATGGTTTCCGGGCTGGCGCCGGGCAGTTGCGCCGCAACCTGGATGGTGGGGAATTCCGCCTCCGGCAAAGGGGCGATCGGTAGCCGTGGAAAAGCAATCGCACCCAGCAATACCAGGGCGAAGGTCAGCAGGATGGTCGCCACCGGGTGGTTGACGCACCACGCGGAGATCGAGCCCTGGCCCTTCATGGCTGCACCTGCGCGCCCGTCTGCACCACTTGCGGCGGCTCGGTCAGTACCTGCACTTGCGAGCCGGGTTTGAGCCGAGACTGGCCATCGCTGACCAACACATCACCGGCTTTCACACCTTTGATGATGTCCTGGCCACTGCCCTGGTCAATCATCTGCACTTGCACGGTTTCAACCTTGTCGCCGTTGACCCGGTAAACGAAGTGTTGATCCATGCCCCGTTGAACGACAGTGGGCGGCACCACCAGCGCATTCTTCTCCAGCGCAGTCTGCACTTTCACCGTCACCAGCAGGCCGGGCCAGAGCTTCTGCTTGGGATTGTTGAATTCTGCCTTGGCGCGGATGGTCCCGGTGTTGGCGCTGATCTGGTTGTCGATCAGGGTCAAATGGCCGTCGCCCAGCAGATTGCCGGTTTCACCGTCGGTGTCGGCGCCGATGTAGGCTTTTACCTGCGCACGAGTAGGATCGCCGACCAAGTCCTGCAGGACCGGCAGCATCTGTTGCGGCAGGGAGAACTCCACGGCAATCGGGTCGATCTGCGTCACTGAGAACAGCCCTTGGGTGTCGCTCATGCGCAGGAAATTGCCTTCGTCCACCGTGCGAATCCCGACCCGACCGGTGACCGGCGAACGAATCTGCGTGTAGGACAACTGCACCTGCGCCGCGTCGATCGCTGCCTGGTTGCCTTGCAAGGTCGCTTTGAGCTGGTTGACCAAGGCTTGTTGCTGGTCGTAGGTCTGCTTCGACACACCGTCATCGACGCTGAGCAGCTTGTAGCGCTTGAGGTTGACCTGCGCCACTTGCAACTGCGCCTGGCTTTCGCCCAATTGCGCCTTGGCCTGGTCGAGGCTGGCGCGGATCGAGCGATCATCGATGGTAGCGAGCAAATCCCCTTTGTTGACCAATTGCCCTTCCTTCACCAGCAACTTGGTGAGAATGCCGTCGATCTGCGGGCGAATCACCACACTGTGCAGCGACAACACCGAGCCGATGCCACTGACGAAACGCGGCACGTCCTTCTGCGCCACGCTGACCACGCGCACCGGAACCGCCGTCGGTGCCGCCAGTTTGGTGGCCGCCGGTTTGGTCGCGAGCCAGAGACCGACAGCACCCACGACGATCAACAGGCCAATGATCAGGGCGGTTTTCTTGGGGATTCGCATGCGGGTGAGGCGCCAGGGTCAGGTGAATGGGAAGTGTGGCAGGGTTATCTGCTTGTTATAGCCCTGTCACCGGGTCAGCAGGGTGACGGCTAACTGACAGCGCTGTCAGTTTGGCATCGTCAGTTTACCGGAGGACCGCGTTATCGTTCTTCGCGAGCAGGCTCGCTCCCACCAAGGCCCTACGCAATTTCATCTGTGGGAGCGAGCCTGCTCGCGAAGACGTTATCGCTCATCGCTGGCACGTCGAGCCGTCGCACCGCAGCTCCCACAGGTTTTGGCGTCATTCACCTATTTTGCGTACACCTCTGACCCTGTGGGAGCTGGCTTGCCAGCGATGGCGGCAAACCTGCCTCCACAAAACCCGACAGACCGCTTGCAGCTTCCCGCCGCATCTACCGCTATACTGCCGACCTTTTCGCGCCCATCCACCGGGCTCGACACTTGTGTGCACCACCCGGAGCTTTCATGACTTCCCCGAAACAACCGTCGGTTGACGCCCCAGCGGACGACCAGGCCGAGCTGCCCGACAGCCTCGACGGCGCGACTCCGCCCGCTATCCCTGCCTTCAAGTTTCCGTTCAAGCCCGGCGACCTGGCTGCGGCCAAGCCTGCCAGCCAGCCGTGGTACAAAAACGGCGCCAAGAACGGCCACACCAAAACCCCAGGCGCCGCGCCACCGGGCACCCGTCGCTCGATGGGCAAACGCTGACAACAGCGTTGGGGAAAATTCAGTCGTCTACCGAGACGATTCCCACAAGCATCGGCGATTAGCCCTCTGGGAACATCGATAGGCACTCATTGAAGATTCGTACCCGCGTTCTGCGGGTTCGATAATCCTCAATGAAGGCTGCCAAGATGTTTGTGCTCAAATTTCCATTGCTGCTCTGTCTGATGTCGTTAATCACTGGGTGCGTTTCATCAACCGTCGAGCCGATCCGGTTCGGCGTCGAAGCCTTGGTGCCGCCCTTCGAAAGCCGTGATGAGCAAGGCGCGCTGGTGGGCCTGAACATCGAGCTGGGCAATGCGCTGTGCGCCGAACTCAACACCCGCTGCGAATGGGTCGACCAGCCTTACGCCACCAACATCGACGCCCTGCAAGCCAAACGCTTCGACGCAATCATGCCGATGACCGCCACGCCAGCGCGCCGACAGCGGCTGGCGTTCACCGACAACCTCTACCCGCTGAGCAGTCGCCTGGTGGCGCGCAAGGACTGGAACCCCGGCGCCGACCTGCTGACGCTCAAAGGTGTGCGCCTTGGTGTGTTGGCCGGCACCAGCCGTGAAGCCTATGCCCAAGCCCGATGGGCACCCATGGGTGTCGAGGTGCGCAGCTTCGACCTCAACGAACAGTTGATCAGCAGCCTGCTGGCCGGTGAAATCGACGTCACCCTGCAAGACTCCATCGAAATCAGCCATGCCCTGTTGAACCAGGCTCGCGGTGAGGCTTACGGCTTTTTCGCCCCGGCGATAGACGATCCCATGCTCGGCAGCGGCGTGGCGATCGCCGTGCGCAAGGACGACAGCCGTTTACGCGACGATTTGAACGCCGCCCTCGCACGGCTCAAGCACAACGGCAAATACCAGCGCATCACCGAGCGTTACCTGCCACCTACTGCGGCGGCATCGTCGCGCTATTTGCGCAACGCGGAGGGTTTGCCGTTCTCGGACGCGGTCAAGGTAGGGCCGACGCTTTACCTCAGTGGCGTGCTGGGGTTGAACGCTGCGGGTGATCTGGTCAAGGGCGGCATCACCCCGGAAATGGTCCAGACCATGGACAACTTGAGTTCAGCGCTGCAACGCGCCGGTTCCTCATTGGATAACGTCGCCAAGTGCACTGTGATCCTGGCGGACATCAAGGATTTCGCGGCCATGAACGCGGTGTATAGCCGTTACTTCCCGCAGGACCGGTTACCGGCGCGCACGACGTTTGCCGCCAGGCAGTTGGTGCTGGATGCGCGCGTTGAAGTCGAATGCGTGGCCATCGCGGCGAGTTAAAGAATCATGCCGCGCGCAGCGAGATAAACGCGTAGTTCACCGGCACTTCGGTCACCACTAGCGCGCCGGCAGCGGTGACTTGTGCGGCGATGTCGTCGCCCGACACATGGAATTGCCACGCGCTGTCGGCGGCGGCAACAGGCTGGCGTTGCACTTGATCGATCACCGTGGCGAATGCGCTCATGTCCGGCAGGTAGGCGGTAAAGCCGTCGCCCTTGAGTGCGGTGGTGCGGATGCCCAGCAGTGCGCAGATCATGTCTTTGGTGTGCACATCATCGCGATCGGCCTGGCGTGAACGCTGAATCAGCTGCGCCAGTTCCTGGTCGACCAGTTCGCCGCCGATAATCAGCTCCGGACCTTGCTCCCAGGACTCCGGCGGGCATTCCTTGATGGCGGGGTTGAGCGGGATGTGCGGGTTGATTTCCATCGGATAGATACGACACACCAGCGGCCGGCGGTCGTAGATGCGGCACAGGTTGTCTTCGTCAAGATTCCGACAGGGGCCGACGTTGTACGCGGCGAAGGTGATGGCGACATGCGCCTCGGTCGAACCGCTGTGCACGGTCACCGAACGCCGTTCGGCGTGCTCGCGTTGCTGCGCCGGCAAGCCCAGGCCATTGCCGAGAAAACCTTCCACCAGCACGATCACCTGGCCGCCATCCGCCGCCCACATGCGGGCTTCGGCCAGGGTCAGGGGCACGTGGTGGTCGTTGCAGCATTTGCCACAACCTACGCAGGAGAACGTTGTATTCATTGAGCGGCCGGTCGCAGGTGAGTGCATGAAGCGGTGCCAGAAAATCACCGCGAGGGCCGCAGTCGAAGCAAGTTATGCGCCAGCCGTTGTGGCGCTTTACTTGGTCTTGCCGGCCGGGCGGATCGAATCCCACTCGGTGATGTAGGCGGTTTTGCTTTTTTTGTTGTACAGGCACAGCTCGGTGCCGGCGGCGCCCTTCATGTGTTTTTGCGGGTAAGTGCCTTGCAGCAGCACGGCGGCGTAGTCGACACGGTCGTCGTATTCAGCGGGTTTGCCCACGGCTTTGACGTTTTTCAGGCCACTGGCGGTGACGCAGCTTTCGTTCATGGCTTTGTAGTAATCGGCCCAGGCATCGCTGCTGGAAGCCTGCGCCTGGGTGGCCAGGGCGGTGAGGCAGAAGAGGGTAGCGGTCAGGGCTTTCATGGGTGCGGCATCCTTGAGGGGGTTTTTGTCCTGGGTTGGAGTGTGCCGAGGCGATTGAGTTCGCCAGTGATGGCTTCTCCGCGACCAGGCTCGCTTCACCTCGAACGCGCTCACCGGTGGAAGCGAGCCTGCTCGCGAAAGTCGCGCCTCAATATCCCGTCAGGCCGTGACTTCTTCGCGCCGCACCACGCGCATTCCGGCGCTTTGATACAGGCGCCGGGCGCGCTGGTTGTCTTCCAGCACCTTGAGGTCGACAAAGCCTTCGCGGCGCAGTTGGAACACTTTGAACGCATGCAGCAGCAACGCCCGGCCCAGACCTTGGCCCTGCGCGCGCGGGTGCACCACCAGGTTCTTGATGTAGGCGCTGGTCCAGCACTGCGCCACGCCGACGATGCCTTGTTCATCCTGGGCGATGAAGCACAGCGCTGGATCGTATTCAGGGTCGCTGTCGAAGCGTTCGCGCCAGACTTCCAACGCTGGCACGCGCCCGCCACCTTCACGTTCGCCGAGCGCCATCAAGCGATGGATCGCTTCGGCGTGCTGCGCGCCGTAAGTGGTGACGCGCACGTTGGCCGGCCACGTCGCCAGCGGCAAAGGTGCGCCGAGGTCGCGGCGCATCAGCAGGCACCAGGTCTCGCTCATGTCAGTGACCCTGGGCCACCGCTTTGGCGGCGTCGATCAGGCACTTGGTCAACTCTGGCGAAGAGAACTTGGTCAGCACCGCATTCGCCCCGGCCAGCCGGGCCTTCTCGGCATTCATTGCGCTGTCCAGGGAGGTGTGCAGCAGCACATACAGGTGCGCAAAGTCCGGGGTCTCGCGCAGGGTGCGGGTGAACGCATAGCCGTCCATCTCAGACATTTCGATGTCCGAGACAATCAGGTTGATCTGCTGCGCCGTGCCTTGCAGGTCGAGCAGGCAATCGATGGCCTCCTTCGCACTGCGCGCGGTGTGGCATTGCAGCCCAAGGTTGCGCAGGGTGTGCACCGATTGCTGTAGCGCCACCTGGCTGTCATCGACCACCAGGATGCGCGCGTTGCCCAGCACTTCGGCGTCTTCCATGCTCAGCTCGGTCGGCGCCATTTCGATCTGCGCCGGGGCGATGCCGTGGATGACTTTCTCGATATCCAGCACCTGCACCAGGGTGCCGTCCACCGAGGTCACGCCCGTAATGTATGAGCGCACACCGCCAGAGCCGAAGGGCGGCGGGCGGATGTCGGTGGTCAGGCAATGCACGATCTTGCTCACGGCCTGCACATGCAAACCCTGTTTGGAACGGCTGACGTCGGTGACGATCAGGCAGCCGCCGTCCGGGTCGAGCAGCGGCCGTTCGCCAATCGCGCGGCTCAGGTCGATCACCGACAGCGAGTTACCGCGCAGGGTAGCGATGCCTTTGACGTGCGGATGCGCTTCCGGAAGTTTGGTCAGCGGCGGGCAGGGGATGATTTCACTGACTTTGAGCAGGTTGATCGCCATCAGCTTGCCGCTGCGCAAGGTAAACAGCAGAAGCGAGAGGGAGTCTGCGCGGGCTTTGGTGGTGGACATAAAAACCTTCTGTGGAAAAGGTAACGGCGAGCGCGGGGCTTGCCGACAGCGCTTGATATCGGGTTATCGACCTGTCACCGACAGGCTTTAGGTGAACCGGCAAACACCGACCCTTTGTGGCGAGAGCGCTTCATTTCATGCCCAAGCGCTTGGCCATCCGTCCCAGGTTGGCCCGGTCCAGGCCCAGTTCACGGGCGGCGCTGGCCCAGTTGTGCGAGTGTCGCTCGAGGCTGGCTGCGATCAGTTGGCGCTGGTAGTTTTCCGTGGCTTCACGCAGGTCACCGGAGATCAGCGGCGCCGGAGCCTGGCTTTCGGCCGCCGCTTGCTCCGGTGAATCGACATTGCCGTGGGGCAAGTCGAGGTCGCTGGCGCTAAGGCTCAGGATCTTCGGCCGTTCCTTGCAATTGCCCAAGGCTTTGAGGGCGCTGCGGCCGATCAAATGTTCCAGCTCCCGGACGTTGCCCGGCCAGCTGTAAGCCAGTAGCGAGGCCTGGGCATCGGCGTTCAGGCGCAGGCTGTTAAGCCCCATGCGCGAGCGGTTCTGTTCGAGGAAGTAACCGCTGAGCAGCAACACGTCGCGGCCGCGATCACGCAGGGCCGGCACCAGCAGCGGGTAGACGCTCAAGCGGTGGTAGAAGTCGGCCCGGTAGCGACCGCTGCGCACTTCTTCGGCGAGGTCGCGGTTGGTCGCGGCGATCAGGCGCACGTCCACCTGGTGTTCCTTGTCCGAGCCCAGACGTTGCAATTGGCCGCTCTGCAACACGCGCAACAGCTTGGCCTGCACGGTCAGCGACAGTTCGCCCACTTCATCAAGGAACAGCGTGCCGCCGTTGGCCAGTTCGAACTTGCCGCGACGGTCACTGGTGGCGCCGGTGAAGGCACCGCGCACGTGGCCGAACAGTTCGCTTTCCACCAGGGTGTCGGGCAGGGCGGCGCAGTTGAGGCTGATGATCGGTTTGTCGGCGCGGCGCGAGGCGGCGTGAATGGCTTGCGCCACCAGCTCCTTGCCCACCCCGGTTTCCCCGGTGATCAATACGGTCAAGTCGCTGCCGCCCACCAGGTTGATCTCTTCCACCAGGCGTTTATGCGCCTTGCTCTGGCCGATCATCTCGCGGTTCTGCTGGCCGCTGGCCTGGCGATAGACCTCGGCGCGCTGGCGCTCGTCTTCGGCGCGATTGGACAGACGCTGGATGCGCTCGGCGGCGTTCACCGTGGCGGCGGCCAGGCTGGCGAAGGCTTGCAGGGTGTCGAGTTCGACCGGTTCCAGTTGCTGCGGGTCGAGGGCGTCGAGGGTCAGCAAGCCCCATGGGCGTTCGTCGACGAACAACGGGCAACCCATGCAGTCGTGCACTTCGAGGTGATCGTCGAGGCCATCGACCAACCCGTCATAAGGGTCTGGCAGGTCGCTGTCGGCGGCAAAACGGGTGGGCCCCGGATGGCTGAGCAGCGCCTCGAAGCGCGGGTGTTCGCTGATCTTGAAGCGCCGGCCCAAGGTGTCAGTGCTCAAGCCATCGACGGCTAACGGCACCAGCCATTCGCCGTCAATGCGCAACAGCGCGGTGGCGTCGCAGGGCAGCAGGGCGCGCATGGCTTCGAGCAGGCGGCGGTAGCGCTCGCTCTCAGGCAGTTCGCGGGACAGGTCGGAGACCAGGGGCAACAGCGTGGTAAGCAGTAGTTTTGCAGTCATAGTGACTCCGTGTAGTCGCGCTGACTATAAATCTGTCAGTGTCGATATGACTAATATATTTTTAACTGATTGATTTACATAGATTAATTTTTTGGCACGGAACCTGATATCTAAACGACAAACACACTAAAACACCGGAGTGCCTTCCATGCTTAGCGTTCAAGATCGTGCCATCGTTAAATCCACTGTGCCACTGCTCGAAAGCGGCGGCGAAGCCCTCATCACTCACTTCTACCGGATGCTGCTGTCCGAGTTCCCGGAAGTGCGCCCACTGTTCAACCAGGCGCACCAGGCCAGCGGCGACCAGCCTCGGGCCCTGGCCAACGGCGTGTTGATGTACGCACGGCATATCGACCAGCTCGACCAACTGGGCGACCTGGTGGCCAAGATCATCAACAAGCACGTGGCCCTGCAAATTTTGCCGGAACACTACCCGATCGTCGGCAGCTGCCTGCTGCGCGCCATCGCTGAAGTGCTGGGCGAAGAAATCGCCACCCCTGAAGTCATCGCCGCCTGGGGCGCTGCCTACGGCCAGTTGGCCGATATCCTGATCGGCGCCGAAGCGTCGATCTACGAGCAAAAAGCCCAGGCGCCTGGCGGCTGGCGCGGGGCGCGGGAATTCATCGTCGCGAAGAAAGTGCAAGAGAGCGCCGAGATCGTGTCGTTCTACTTTGAGCCGGCAGACAAGGGCCAGATTCTGGATGCCGCACCGGGGCAATACATTGGTATGAAGCTGTTCCTCGACGGCGAGGAAATCCGCCGCAATTATTCGCTGTCGGCGCGCCCGAGCAACAGCCAGTACCGCATCAGCGTCAAACGCGAACCCGGCGGCCGCGCTTCGAACCACTTGCACGATAACCTCAACGTCGGCGACAGCATTCAACTGTTCACTCCGTCGGGCGAATTCGTGCTGACTGACAGCGACAAGCCATTGGTGCTGATCAGTGGCGGCGTCGGCATCACCCCGACCCTGGCGATGCTCGAAGCGGCACTGGAAACCGAGCGTCCGGTGCACTTTATCCACTGCGCGCGCAACGGCGGCGTGCACGCCTTCCGCGACGTGATCGACACTCTGGCCGAACGTTATCCACAGCTCCAACGCTTCTACTGCTACGCCGAAGACGATGGCCTCAGCCCGGCGGCGCACAGCGTCGGTTACCTGACCCAGGAGAAACTGGCCGAGTGGTTGCCTGAGCAGCGTGACCTGGACGCTTACTTCCTGGGCCCTAAAGGCTTCATGGCGGCGATCAAGCGCCACCTCAAAGCCCTGGGCGTACCGGAGAAGCAAAGTCGTTACGAGTTCTTCGGTCCGGCGTCTGCGCTGGAGTAATTCTCCAAGACCGAGTCGCCCACTTCGCGAGCAGGCTCGCTCCCACTCTGGATGGCATTCCAAGGTGAGAGCGGGCTTGCTCCGGGCGGCGTTCCGACGAAGGCGTACTGTCAGGCAATACATCTCCATGGCTAGTGCGGGCCTCATCGCTGGCAAGTCGAATCGTCGCACCGCAGCTCCCAGAGTGTTTGGGGTGGATGATGTTTCTGTGCACGACGCAGAACCCTGTGGGAGCTGGCTTGCCAGCGATGACTTCTGCTTAGTCACTAGAGATTTTGCAGGTGTACATATCGATTTCTCTGGTGATGGCTAGAATTGGTTCCGCTCTTACAGCGGGTTACTTGGAAAAGCGCCAAGTAACCAAGCGCTTTTTGATCCCCTCCATTCGGTGCCTCGCTAAGGCTCGGCATGCC
>NZ_JAVLSB010000060.1:0-24807 GCF_031583775.1 Pseudomonas rhizozeae | reverse complement strand
GTAGCCGACCTGGTCTCGCGTTGTACGCATTCCCCTTGTGGGGCTTGCCAGCGATGAGGCCTTGCAGGCGCTAGAAATCTATCTCTTGAAACACCGTCTTCATCGGAACGCGGCCCAAGCCAGCTCCCACCGGTGTTGCGCGTTACTGGAACGCGAACCCCATTCTCAAATCACAAAGAACCCATGAGTCCCATCTCGGCCCAGTTGCTCGACCAGGCCGAACTCCCAATCCAGATAGGCCTGCATCGCTTCGCGCGGATTGTCAGTGCCTTCGTAGGGGCGGCGGTAGCGGTCGATGCGGGGCGACGCCAGGCGGGTTTCGCCTTCTTCCAGTGGTCGTTGTTCGGCGATCCACTGGGCGGTGCCGCCTCCCAGGACAAACACTGCTGTTCCCGTCAGGGCCTCGACTTCTGCGACTGCCAGGTGCGCCAGCTCACCATTGCCGCAGGTCAGCACATAACGCTGTGCGGTGGGGACTTGGCTCAGCGCCTGTCGCAATTGGCTGCGCAACAGCCACCAGGCGCCGGGGATGTGGCCCCTGACGTAATTGGCGCTGCTGTTGAAATCCAGCAGCACGCTGTCGCCTTCCGCCAGCCATCGGGCGAGGGTCTCGGCGTTGATGGTTTCGACCTGCGGTACGGCCGGCAGCGGTGCCTGCCATGCGCCGGTTTCGCTGAAATGCTCGGGTTGCAGATCATCGATGACGTGCACGTCCCAGCCCAGTTGCGATAGCCACGACGCCGACATGTTGGCCCGCACGCCATCGTCGTCCACCAGCACCAGGCGCGCGCCGCGCACGCTGGCGAAGTGGTCGGTTTCCTGCACCAGTTGCCCGCCCGGGGTCGAGCGCGAACCGGGCAGGTGGCCGAGGACGAATTCCGCTGGGGTGCGCACATCGAACAGGTAGGTGCTGCGCGTCGCGTCCTGCTGCCAACGTTGCAGATCCGCCAGGCCGGCGCGGCCCACCAATGCCTTATCGGCGACGCGACGGGCCTCCAGCGCAGCGATTTGCCGGTGTTTTTCACTGGTCGGCGCAAACCGCCGCGACTGGCCGTGTTGCAGGCGTTGCCCGGCCAGGGTCCAGCCGATGGTGCCGTTGCGCAAGGCCGAGACGCGGTTGGCGATGCCCGCGTTGATCAGTGACTGGGTGCCGATGATGCTGCGGGTGCGCCCTGCGCAATTGACGATGATATGGGTCGCCGGGTCCGGGGCCAGCTCCCGCGCCCGCAGTACCAGTTCTGCCCCTGGCACGCTGATGCCGGTGGGAATGCTCATGGTCTGGTATTCGTCGAAGCGTCGGGCGTCGAGCACCACCACATCGGCCTGGCTGTCGAGCAGCGCTTGCACGTCTTCCGCCGCCAGCGATGGCGTGTGACGCTGGCTTTCCACCAGTTCGCCGAACGCTTTGCTTGGCACATTGACGTCGATAAACAGTTCGCCGCCAGCGCGGCGCCAACCGTCGAGGCCGCCGTCGAGCAGGCTGACATTCACATAACCCAAGGCCTGCAAACGTTGCGCCGCCAGCTCCGCGAGACCTTCGCCATTGTCGTAGACGGTGACCTGGGTATCGCGCCGGGGAATCCGCGCATAGACCTCCAGCTCAAGTTTCGACAGCGGGATATTGGCGGCAAACAGCGGATGCGATTCAGCGAAAGGCGCTTCTTCGCGGACATCCACCAACGCGACTTCTTCACGGTTCAACAGGGCTTGGCGGATCTCGGCAAAGGTGCGGGAGGCAAGGCGGGTCATGGCGGCTCCATCGTCGGATTCAACTGACATTTCAATCAGTTAACCATAACGGTGGGGCTAAATATCCTGCGTTTTACTGCTGAGCATATAGCCGAAAAGCAGGTGCACTGGCGGCTACCGACTCAACTCGAATGGGCCGCAGTGTCCTCGGCGGATTCTTCCTGCGGCTCATCCTGCCCAGGGGTTTCAGTGACCACACTGAAGTCGCTGACCTCTACCGCACCGAGGCCATAGCCCAGCAGGTGGAAGGAAAAGGCTTTGCGCGATTGCGGGTTATCGAAGCTGAAATCCATCACCAGCGGTTGGTCCGCCGTCACACGCATTTCATCCGGCAAGCCGAGCGGCACGTCCTGCTCCAGTTCCTTGGCTTTGAGCAGAATGTAGGCGTCCTGCTGTGGGTCGACCGAGCGTACGGTCAGGCGCACTCGGGTGTGCGAGCCCTTGGGCATTTCCAGGTACTGCGCGCCGATCAGGTTGTCGGCCCAGTCATCCTTGATCTGCGCTTGCAGTGGAATGATCGCCGGGCTGCCGAACTGATAGTGCTGGTTCAGCGGCGTGCGCAGCAGGCTGTGATCCAGCGCCGTGGCACGGGCCGCGATCTGCCGCGCGCGGAAACCGCCATATTGACCCTTGAAGGTCGCGCGGTCGGCGATGAAACCGTCGCTGGCGTAATTGCGGCAGCGTTGCTGGAAGTCGCAATCGGTCAGGGTGCCCTGGCCATCGTGGTAGCGCAGCTTGCCGTTGGTGAACGACATGATCTCGCGGCCGGTGTCGTAATTGCGCAACAGCGAGCGACCGCTGAGGGCGTCGGGGATCGGCAGCGCGAAGTAATCGAGGATCGAGGTGGCCAGGTCGACGTGGCCGTAGACTCCGGTTTTCACCTTGGGCAACTGCGCCTGTTCCGGCGCCAGCATCAGGTTGAAACCCCAGGAAGAGGCCAGCCGCACACCGTCGATGCCGTGGGATTCGTCAGAGGTGATCACCACCAGCGTGTCTTTGAGTACGCCTTGGCGTTCGAGGTCGCTCAGAAACTGGTCGATCGCATCGTCGAGATAGCCCACCGCCGCCTGCTTGGCGGTGTCGTAGCGTTCCAGATAATCGTCCGGCGCCGAGTAGGGCTGGTGCGTGCCCACCGTCAACAGCGTCAACATCCACGGCTTTTTTTGCTTTTTCAACTGGCCAACGTAATCCAGCGCGCCTTCGAAAAACGCTTTGTCGTCCTTGCCCCAGGGGAAGTCGAGATAGGAGGCGTTGGTGAACCATTCCAGGCCCAGGGTGGTGTCAAAGCCAATGTGCGGCATGATCTTGTCTTTGGCCATGAAGCGCAGCCCGGCACCCTGCAGATAGTGGGTGGCGAAGCCGTGGTTGTGCAGTTGCGCCGGCAGACAGGCCTGGTTGCGCTCGCTCTGGGTGAGCATTTCGACGCCTTTGGGCGTGCCGTTGTCGAGCTTGTCGTAATCGCCGCAGAGCATGGCGTACAGGCCGCGAATGGTCTGGTGGCTGTGCAACACGTAGTCGGGGGTGTTCATGCCGCGCTCGGCCCAGCGACTGAGCTTGGGCATCAGGTTTTCCTGATAACGGCTGTGCAGCGCCTCGCGGTTGGCGGCGATGTAAGCGCCCGGAATGCCTTCGAGGGTGATGATCATGACATTGCGCGCGCGTCCGGGGGCGCTCAGTAGTGGCTGGCCGTCGAGGTCCAGTTGCGTCAGCCCGGCCATTTGCGGCGGCAGGTCATCGATGCCGTCGTCTTCCAGCCACTCTTCGGCACGGGTTTGCACTTCGCCGACACTGGCGGCGAGCAGTTGATGCGGCAGGTTGTACAGGCGCCACTCGTCATCGTCGCTGGGTTGCAGATGCTGCGCGCCCCAGTGGCCGATCAACAGCAGCAGTGGCGCGGCCCAGGTTTTGCGCGGCAAACGTGGCGCGGGGGTCGAACGGCCCAGCCACAGGGTCGCCAGCCACACCAGCAAAGCCAATAACAACGCAGCGGCCAGCCAGGGTTGAGCAAAGCCACCGCCGGTGGAGTTCTCGATAAATTGCGGATCGATCAGATAATGCAGGTCCGAAACGTTAGGCAGGCGGCCTACCGCGCTGACCAGTTCGGCGCTTGCCACGTTGATCAAACCCCACAGCACCAGCACTGGCAGCGCCAGCCACCAGGCTCGGCGATACAGCAGCACCAGCAACAGACTGCCGATGCCCAGGTCCGACAAATAGCCGAGCGGGTTGGCCCAGCCGAGTGCCAGGCGCAGGCACAGCGGCACCACCATCAGCAGGCCAATCAGGGTAATGAGACGCGCATAGGGCCGCTGCAACCAGCCCCGAAGTGTGTTCAACACAGGCTTATCCAGTCATTAAAGCTTAACAAAGATGTGCGCGATGTTACCAAGCACAGGAAAGACTGGCGGGGAAATTCAACGGATGCCTGTTTAATTTGTATCGTAATCTGACGGCCCTAAACGCTTTCGCCGACTTACGCCGATCCAGGAACACCCATGAGCAAAACCGCAGGACTGATTTTCATGCTGGCTTTGGCCAGCCAGCACGCCCATGCCGCCGGCGATGTTGAGGCCGGCGAGAAGCTGTTCAAACGGATTTGCGGCGGCTGTCATCAAGTGGGCGAGGGCGCGCGGGCGTCCTTCGGTCCGCAACTCAACGGCATCCTTGGGCGAGCATCCGCGAGCAGCAGCGACTATCAATATTCCGATGCCATGAAGGCCGCCAACCTGACCTGGGACCGCGACACCCTGGTGGCTTACCTTGAAGCGCCGAAGAAAGTCGTGCCCGGCACGCGGATGATTTTCTGGGGCCTCGACGACCCGGAAAAAATCGACGATCTGCTGACCTACCTGCAGACCTTCCAAGCGCCGTGAGGTCCGGGTCAATGACCCTGGAACGTCTCGCGATAGGCGTACAGGCCCGGTGTGCCGCCTGTCATTACGAACAGCACATTGTCGCCCGCGCGGTACTGGCCCTGGCGCAGATCTGCGAGTAACCCGGCGAAGGCCTTGCCGGAATACACCGGGTCCACCAGCAGGCCCTCGGCCTGCGCCATCAGGCGCACGGCGTCCTGCATCGCTTCGGTCGGCAAGCCGTAGCCGCTGCCCAACTGGCTGCCGTCGACGATGATTTCGCTGGCCTCCACCGTGCTTCCTCCGAGCAATGTCAGGGCGTCCTGCGTCAGTTGCAGGGTGCGCGCCACCGAAGTTTCGCGGTCGGCCAGCACCGAATAGGATTTGACCGTCGCCGCACCACGGCCCATCAGGTGGAAACCCGCCGCCAGCCCGGCGTGGGTGCCGGCACTGCCGTTGGGCACAATGACTTGGTCGAAGTCGACTTTCAGCGCCGCCGCCTGCTGGGCGATTTCCGCCGCGCAACGGGCATAACCCAGGGCGCCCAACGGTGTCGAACCGCCGGTGGGAATCACCAGCACGTTATGTCCGGATTCGCGCAACTGCGTGGCCCGCGCTTGCGCCAGGGCGAGGGCATCAGTGCCGGCGGCAAACACCTTGAGCCGCGCGCCGAACAACTGGTCGAGCAACACGTTGCCATTGAGTTCGTAATCGACTTCCGGCTTGGGCACCGCGCGGGTCAGGAACAACTCGCAGGCCAGGCCCTGGCGTGCGCACACCGCGGCGGTCAGGCGCGCGTGGTTGGACTGCAAGCCACCGACGGTGATGACCGTATCGACCCCCTCTTGAAGGGCGGCGCCGAGGTGAAACTCCAGTTTGCGCAGCTTGTTGCCGCCACCGCCGATCAGCATGTGATCGTCGCGCTTAAGGTAAATGCCCACGCCCCGGACGCCCAACAGTTGCTCCAGTCGCGTGGCGCGGGAGATCGGGGTTGGACCAAACAACAGCTCGGTCCGGGCAATACGGTCCAGCGCCTTCTCCAATACGGTGTGCATCAATAAGACCTCGCGAGCGAAAGGAACAGACTCTACGGCCAGCCGCCTGGGCGATAAACGCATTCAAGGTTAGGAGTCGCGACACCGCAAGTTAGCAATCACCTCGCCGCATCAAGGCGTGGCCCGCAGCGGCAGCGCGGTTTTGTAGCGCACCTGCTTCAGCGACAGGCTGGAGCGGATTTTTTCCACCTCCGGCATCGGCGACAAACGCTCAATGATGAAGTGTTCCAGCGCCTGCATATCGGCCATCACCACGCGGATCAGGTAGTCGGCGTCGCCGGTCATCAAGTAGCACTCCATCACCTCGTCGCACTCGCAGATGTTGCGCTCGAAGTTCTGCAACGCCTCGCGGCCCTGTTGCTTGAGGCTGATGGAAATAAACACATTCAGGCGCAGGCCCAGCGCCTCGGGCTTGAGCAGCGCGACGTATTCGCGGATGCAGCCGGAGGCTTCCAGTGCCTTGACCCGCGCCAGGCACGGCGAGGGCGAGAGATGCACGCGCTTGGCCAGTTCAACGTTCGACAGGCTGCTGTCCCGTTGCAGTTCTCTAAGGATCTTCAGGTCAATGCTGTCGAAATTCATTGTGCTTTTACTTTTGTTGTTTGAAGTGATTTATGCCGCGAATGACGCGGGCAAAGTGCAACAACGGTCAAAAAAGCTGCGGGCTCCGGCATAGACTAGTAAAAAAAACGAGGAGCCGCCAAATGAACCGTTTTGAGTCCCCCGACCCTATTAACAGCGCTGCCGGTTTGACCGCGCAGGACCTCGACGAACTGCACGAATGGCGCGACGCTCTGGCGTCGCTGGTCGCCACTCGCGGCATCAAGCACGCGCGATGGCTGTTCGACGAACTGGCGGAAATGGCCCGCGAGCCGGCCATCGGCTGGCAACCGAGCCATGGCACGGCTTACATCAATAGCATCCCGGTGGACCGGCAACCGCGTTTTCCCGGTGACCTTGCCACCGAAGAGCGGCTGGCCTCGATCATGCGCTGGAACGCCCTGGCGATGGTGGTGCGCGCCAACCAGGCCTACGGCGAACTCGGCGGCCATATCGCCAGTTACGCCAGTGCGGCGGATTTGTTCGAGGTCGGCTTCAACCATTTCTTCCGCGCCCGCAGCGACATCTTCGACGGCGACCTGGTGTTCTATCAGCCGCACTCGGGCCCAGGGATTTACGCCCGGGCCTTCCTCGAAGGGCGCTTGAGCGAAACCGATCTGCAGCACTACCGCCAGGAAATCACCGCGCGCAAAACCGGTGTACAGGGTTTGTCGAGCTACCCGCACCCGTGGCTGATGCCGGACTTCTGGCAGTTCCCCACCGGCTCCATGGGTATCGGCCCGATCAGTTCGATTTTCCAGGCGCGCTTCATGCGCTACTTGCAGCACCGTGGCCTGCAAGACACCACCGACCGGCATGTCTGGGGCGTGTTCGGCGACGGCGAAATGGACGAGCCGGAAAGCATGTCCGCCCTGACCCTCGCCGCCCGCGAAGGCCTGGACAACCTGACTTGGGTGGTCAACTGCAACCTGCAACGGCTTGACGGCCCGGTGCGCGGCAATGGGCGGATCATTGACGAGCTGGAAGCGCTGTTCAGCGGCGCCGGCTGGAACGTGATCAAACTGGTCTGGGGCTCGGACTGGGACGCCTTGCTCGCCCAGGACCACGACGGCGCACTGGTGCGCACCTTGTCCAACACCGTTGACGGCCAGTTCCAGACCTTCGCCGCCAAGGACGGTGCCTACAACCGCGAGCATTTTTTCGGGCAAAACCCGTCGCTGGCCAAACTGGCCGAAGGCCTGAGTGACGAACAGATCGACCGCCTCACGCGCGGCGGCCACGACATCACCAAAATCTACGCCGCCTACCGCGCCGCCAGCCTGCACGAAGGCAAGCCGACCGTGATCCTGGCCCAGACCAAAAAAGGCTTCGGCATGGGTGAGGCCGGGCAGGGCAAGATGACCACCCACCAACAGAAAAAACTCGACCGCGAAGCGCTGATTGCCTTCCGCGACCGCTTCCACTTGCCGCTGACCGATGAACAAGTGGAGTCGCTGAGCTTCTTCAAACCCGCTGCCGACAGCAGCGAAATGCGCTACTTGCATCAGCGTCGGCAATCCCTCGGCGGTGCGATGCCGGCGCGCAATCGCGCGGCTGCGCCAGTGCCGGTGCCCACGGTCAGTGGATACGGCGGGTTCGCCACCCAGGCCGACGGCAAGGAAATGTCCACCACCATGGCCTTCGTGCGCATGCTGAGCAATTTGCTCAAGGACAAGCAACTGGGCCCGCGCATTGTGCCGATTGTCGCCGACGAAGCGCGCACCTTCGGCATGGCCAACCTGTTCAAGCAGATCGGTATCTATTCCAGCCTTGGCCAACGGTACGAGCCGGAGGACATTGGCTCGATCCTCAGCTACCGCGAGGCCACCGACGGGCAGATTCTGGAAGAAGGCATCAGCGAGGCCAGCGCCATCAGCTCCTGGGTCGCGGCCGCCACCAGTTATTCGGTGCATGGCCTGCGCATGTTGCCGTTCTACATCTATTACTCGATGTTCGGGTTTCAGCGCGTAGGTGACTTGATCTGGGCCGCCGCCGACCAGCGCGCCCGCGGATTCCTGCTCGGCGCAACGGCCGGGCGCACGACGCTGGGCGGCGAGGGCTTGCAGCATCAGGACGGCACCAGCCATCTGATCGCTGCCAGCGTGCCGAATTGCCGCGCCTACGATCCGGCGTTTGCCGGCGAGTTCGCGCTGATCCTCGACCACGGCATGCGCCAGATGCTGGAGCACGATGTCGACGAGTTCTACTACGTGACCCTGATGAACGAAAACTACGCTAACCCGAGCCTGCCGGACGGCGTCGAGCACAGCATCATTCGCGGCATGTATCGCTTCAGCGAGCAGACCCCGGCCAAGCCGTTGGGCACGGTGCGCCTGCTGGGTTCCGGGACCATCCTGCGTGAAGCGATCGCCGCCGCCGAGTTACTCGCCAGCGAGTGGCAGATCGCAAGCGAAGTCTGGAGTGTCACAAGCTTCAGCGAACTGGCCCGCGACGCGCGGGAGGTGGAACGCTGGAATCGTTTGCACCCGCGCGAGGCTTTGCGCAGCAGCCATTTGGCCGACTGCCTGCCGGGCAGTGCGCCGGTGATCGCGGTGTCCGACTACATGCGCGCCTTACCGCAGCTGATCGGCTCCTACCTGCCGGCACCTTTCACCGCGCTCGGCACCGACGGCTTCGGTCGCAGTGATACACGCGCGGCGCTGCGGGAGTTCTTCGAGATAGACCGGCACTCCATCGTGCTCGCGGCGCTGACGTCGCTGGCCGAGGAGGGCGTCGTCGATCGGCAACTGTGCGCCGAAGCGATCCAGCGTTACGGTCTGGACACCGACAGCGCGGCGTCGTGGACCTGCTGAGTCTTTGCTGTATAGCGGCGGTTGCTCGTCTGGGGCCGGGCTCTTTATAGTTGCGGCCCCTTTTGCAAGGCGTGGTCATGAGCAAACTCAGGCAGATGGAAGTGTTCGTCGCGGTGGTCGAGGCCGGCAGCTTCGCCGACGCGGCAACGCAGGTCGGCATGTCGGCGGTGATGGTCGGGCGGCATATCCAGAGCCTGGAAAAAACCCTCAACACCAAGCTGATCCAGCGCACCACGCGACGCCAATCGATCACCGGTGAGGGGCGGTTGTTTTATCAGGAGGCGAAGCTGGCGCTCGAGCAGGTCAGTTACGCCTTCAACCGTGTCGAAGCCGTCAGCGCCGAGCCCAGCGGGCTGCTGCGCATCACCGCGCCGGTGTCCCTCGGCGTGTCGCTGGTCGGGCCCCTGGTCGCCGACTTCATGGGCGAATACCCGGACGTTCAGGTCGAGCTGATCCTCAGCAATGAAGTGGTCGACCTCTACGAAAGCGCTTTCGACCTGGGCTTCCGGATTTCCGAACTGATTGGCGTCAACCTCGTGTCCCGCGCCTTGCCGCCGTACCGCATGGTGATCTGCGCCGCGCCGCGTTACCTGGCGCAACGGCCCGAGCCGACCACGCCGGAAGCCCTGCACCAGCATCGTCTTCTCAGCCACACCTCATGGAACAACCGCTTCGCCTGGCCGCTGAAAAATGGCAGCAGTGACGTGCCCTGGCCGGAGCGCGCAGTATTGAAAAGCAACGACGGCCAGATCCTGCTGCAGGCGGCGATTGCCGGCGAAGGTATTCTGATGCAACCGGATTTCCTGGTCTCTGCCGCCCTGGCCAGCGGCGAACTGGTCCGCATCATGGACGCCTACGCGCCGCCGCCTAAACCGGTGCAGATGGTCTACCCGCGAGCGAAGAAATCCTTGCCCAAACTCAATGCGTTCGTGGAATTTGTCGCCCGGCGCATGGCGGCGGGTGGTTGAGCCGGACCGGTACTTTGGTGAGAGGGTTTGCCCCCGAAGCGGCTGCACGGTGGGCCCGGCACAGGACGGACGGGCATGCTTCACACTTGTGTATCGGCGGTCACCCCTATACTGTACATGCACACAGTATTGAGGCTTCTCCATGCAACTCATCGACAAGTTGAGCATCCTCGCCGACGCCGCGAAGTACGACGCCTCCTGCGCCAGCAGCGGGGCGCCCAAGCGCAGTTCCGAAGGCAAGCGCGGGCTCGGCGCGACCGATGGCATGGGCATCTGCCACAGTTACACGCCGGACGGGCGCTGCGTGTCGCTGCTGAAAATCTTGCTGACCAACTTCTGCCTTTATGATTGCCAGTACTGCGTCAACCGCCGCTCCAGCGATGTGCCGCGAGCGCGTTTCACCCCCGAGGAAGTGGTGACCCTGACCCTGGATTTCTACCGGCGCAATTGCGTCAGTGGCTTGTTCCTCAGCTCCGGGATCATCCGCTCGGCGGACTACACCATGGAACAGTTGATCCGCGTGGCCAAGTTACTGCGGGAGGAGCACGAGTTTCGCGGCTACATCCACCTCAAGACCATCCCGGAAGCCGATCCGGCGCTGATCGAAGAGGCTGGGCGCTACGCCGATCGACTGAGCGTCAACATCGAACTGCCCACCGCCCTGAGCCTGCAAACCCTGGCGCCGGAAAAGCAACTGGGCTCGATCAAGCAAGCCATGCAAACCATCTACACCGGCGTGCAAACGGTGCTCAATGAGCCGCGAGCGCCGAAGTTCGCGCCGGCCGGGCAGAGCACGCAGATGATCGTGGGGGCCGACGACACCGATGACAGCACGATTTTGCATAGCGCCCAGGCCTTGTACGGCAACTTCCGCCTGCGGCGGGTCTACTATTCGGCGTTCAGCCCGATCCCCAATAGCCCGAAAAGCGTCCCGCTGGCCGCACCGCCGCTGATGCGTGAACACCGTTTGTACCAGGCCGATTTCCTGCTGCGCAGCTATGGCTACACCGCCGGGGAATTGTTCAAGGGGCCAGGGCATCTGGCGCTGGACATGGACCCGAAACTGGCCTGGGCCCTGGAAAACCGCGCGGTGTTCCCACTGGATCTGAACCATGCCGAGCCGGCCCTGATCGCGCGTATTCCCGGGATCGGTCTGCGTACTACCGAACGCCTGGTGGAATTGCGGCGCCAGCGTCGTATTCGCTACGAGGACCTGGCGCGGATGCGCTGTGTGCTGGCCAAGGCCAAGCCGTTTTTCATCACTAGCGACTACCACCCGCAGCAAGCGGAAGTCACCAGCCATTTGCTCTATCAGCAATTGCGCGACCGGCCTCAGCCGCAGCAGATGGGGCTGTGGGGATGATCATTCTCGATTGCGATGACCTATTTGATACCTGGCGCCAACAGGCGCGCCGGCTGCTCAGCCATGAAATCGATCCGAGCCTGGTGAGTTGGGACAGCGATGGCCGGGTGGATCTGTTCGCCAATGACGAATCCGTGCCGGACGCGCCAGGTCCGTTCCAGGCGCGGATTCCCATGGCGCTGCTGGAAACCCTGGAGAACGCCGCCCGTTATCGCGGCGATCAACGCTGGAACCTGTTGTACGAAGTGTTGTGGCGGGTCAGCCACGGTGACCGCACGGCGATGATGGCCGGCGACAAGCTAGGCAGCGAACTGCAGCGGCGGATCAAACAGGTGCGCCGCGAAGCTCATCATTTGCATGCTTTCGTGCGCTTCGTCGAGCGGCCGGCAGCCGAAGGCCCGCAATTCGTGGCCTGGCACGAGCCGGCCCACGACATCCTGCACAGCGCCAGCGCGCATTTCATCGGGCGCATGGGCCAGCAGCGTTGGTTGATTGCTACCCCACGGGACGGCGTCTACTACGACGGTGAGCAATTGATCCATCAGCGCCAGTGTCCGCCGCAATGGCAGCAATTGGCGCAGCAGGTCGATGATCTCCACGGCGAACTGTGGCTGACTTATTACAGCCACATCTTCAACCCGGCGCGGTTGAACCCGAAAGTCATGCAGGGTCACTTGCCGGCGCGCTTCTGGAAAAACCTGCCGGAGGGGGTGTTGATCCCCGGATTGATCAGCCAGGCGCGCACCGGCAAGCAGCAGGACGGTCAGGCCAGCGGCATTGCCGGGCGCGCCGGCAAAGTCCTCAAGGTTCAGCGCACGCTGTAGCCGCTGTCCACCACCCAATCCTGGCCGAAGACACTGCGGGCGCCGCGACCGAGCTGGAACAGAATCACCTCAGCCACCGCTTCCGGTTGCAGGAACTCACCGCCCAGCAGACGTTGATTGACGACGTTGGCGACTTCGCCTAGCTCTTCGCTTTTCAGACCCAGGGTGCCCCAGATCGGCGTGGCGGTCGGGCCCGGCGATACGGTGTTGATGCGGATGCCATGAGGCGCCAGTTCCACGGCAAGGGTGCGCACATGGGCGATCAGCGCCGCTTTTGAGGCGATATAGGCGGCCAGTCCAGGGAAACTCAGTTGCGCGAGGAAGGTTCCGATGAACACGACTGAGGCGGTTTGCCCCAGATGATCGCGCAGGCTGGCCAGGGTATTCAGCGCGCCGGCGCCGTTGACCGCCCATTGCCGATTGAAAGCCGAGGTGTCCAGGCCATCCGCCAGTTGCGCGATACCCGCGTTCGGCACGACGAAATCCACCGGGCCCAGGCTCGCGGCGCGCTGGCCCAAGCGCGCAAGGTCGGCGGCCTCGGTGACGTCGCCGGCCACCCAAATCAGTTGCTCGCCGTAGCGTTCGGTCAACTGACTAAGGCCGCCCAGCTGACGGGACATGGCCAGCACCCGTGCCCCTTGTTCCAACAGTTGGGTGGTCACGGCCAGGCCGATGCCGGAACTGGCGCCGGTGACTACGGCCAGGCGATCGCGAAAATCAGTCTTCATATACCTTTCCTTTTTGCGTGCTGCCTCAGGTTGCTCGGCTGGAGGAACGCGAGCCGACAGGGCATGGATGGACAGTTGAACCTCGAAATGTCCATTTCAAAAAGCGGGCCATATGTCTGAGCCTCACAAGGCAAGGGGCGTAGCGTTGCTGTTGTAGTTTTGACTGCGGGCAGGGCGAGTCATAAAGACTTCAATGCAGTCATTGCGACAGCGGTTAATCCGAGGCTAGACAATGGTTTGCAGTAGATTTGCAGATTTGGCCTGCAGAATTTCCCTGCAATTGGCGCTTTTCGAAGTGCAATGTCTTAGGTAGGGTCACTCGTTATCGCAGGGTGCCTGAGCAGCGCCGTGCGAATCACTTGAACCGTTTTGACCGGAGCGCCCATGTCGTCATCCAACGAATTCAAGGAGCCAGTGCAACGGCTGGATGCCGCCTATCGCCACTGGACCGGCCACGGCCTGCCCAGCCCCCATGGCCTGAATGCCGACGAGCGCCTGGCCTGGCTGCATAGTCACGCGCCTTACGCCTTGCTGGCCCACGGCCGGGAAGCGGACCCTTGCTTCATGTATGCCAACGAGCAAGCGCTGGCGAGTTTCAAGTACCCGCGCGAGCACTTTATCGGCATGCCTTCGCGCTTCAGCGCCTCGCCGCTTGATCGCGCAGTGCGCCAGACCTTGCTGGAACAGGTCACGGCCGACGGCATAGCCCATGGTTACACAGGGTATCGGGTGGATTACCACAATCAGCCGTTCGTGATTCATGAAGGCAGCGTCTGGACGTTGCTCGACGAGCAGGGCGTGGCTTGCGGCCAAGCGGCGTTGTTCTGGCCGGACGCTGAGCGCATCGGCGATCTCAGCCCCCGTGAGCGGGCGCACACCGAACCGAGCTGATACGCCCGGGCATAAAAAACGCCGCTTCCGATCACCGGAAGCGGCGTTTTTCATGGGGCAGGGGAGTCAGCTCAAACCTTGACGATCCAACCCGCTGGCGCTTCGACGTCGCCGGTCTGTACGCCGGTCAGCTCTTTGTAGAGCTTCTGGGTCACCGGGCCAACTTCGGTTTCGCTGTGGAACACGTGCAGGTGATCTTTGTAGCTGATCCCGCCGATTGGCGTGATGACTGCGGCGGTACCGCAGGCGCCGGCTTCTTTGAACTCCGACAGTTTGTCGATGAACACGTCACCTTCGATCACTTCCAGCCCCAGGCGCGACTTGGCCAGCTCGATCAGCGACAGGCGGGTGATGCCTGGCAGCACCGACGGCGAGTTCGGGGTGATGAACTTGTCGTCGTGCGTGATCCCGAAGAAGTTGGCGGAACCGACTTCCTCGATTTTCGAGTGGGTTTGCGGGTCGAGGTAGATGCAATCGGCGAAGTTCGCCTTTTTGGCCTGGGAGCCGGGCATCAGGCTGGCGGCGTAGTTGCCACCGACCTTGGCTGCGCCGGTGCCGTTTGGCGCGGCACGGTCGTAGCCGGAAATCAGGAAGTTATGCGGGGTCAGGCCGCCCTTGAAGTAGGCGCCGACCGGGATGCAGAAGATCGAGAAAATGAACTCGGGAGCGGTGCGCACGCCGATGTTGTCACCCACGCCGATCACGAACGGACGCAGGTACAGCGCGCCGCCAGTGCCGTACGGCGGGATGAAACGCTCGTTGGCGCGAACCACTTCTTTGCAGGCTTCGACGAACTGCTCGGTGGACACCTGCGGCATCAGCAGGCGGCCGCAGCTGCGTTGCATGCGGGCGGCGTTCTGGTCCGGGCGGAACAGGTTGATCGAGCCGTCCTTGCAACGGTAGGCCTTGAGGCCTTCAAAGCATTGCTGGCCATAATGCAGCGCAGTAGAGCCCTCGCTGATGTGCAGCACATTGTCTTCGGTCAGGGTGCCGGCATCCCAGGCGCCATCCTTCCAATTCGACAAGTAACGCTTGTCGGTCTTGATGTAGTCAAAACCCAGCTTGTCCCAGTTGATGCTCTCGTTACCCATGACACCCTCTATTACTTAACAACCGCCGAAACGGTACAAGGCTTCTGACGTTTTTGGATGGGGACAACAATACTTCATTCTGACCTTTTGTGGCGAGGGAGCTGGCTCCCTCTCCACAAAGTTCCGCTACAGATGCAACGCATGCCCCAACGCCCTCAATGCCGTTTCCTGCACCGCTTCGCCCAAGGTCGGATGGGCGTGGATGGTGCCGGCGATGTCTTCCAGGCGCGCGCCCATTTCCAGGCTTTGACCGAACGCAGTCGACAACTCGGACACCCCGACACCCACCGCTTGCCAGCCGACAATCAGATGATTGTCACGCCGCGCCACCACCCGCACGAAGCCGCTTTTCGATTCGAGGGTCATGGCCCGGCCATTGGCGGCGAAGGGGAAGTTCGAGACGATGCAGTCCAGCCCTTTGGCCTTGGCCTCGTCCGGGGTCTGGCCGACTACCACCAGCTCCGGGTCTGTAAAGCACACTGCGGCGATGGCGGCTGGATTGAATTCGCGACTTTTGCCGCTGATCAACTCCGCGACCATTTCGCCCTGGGCCATGGCGCGGTGCGCGAGCATCGGCTCACCGCTGAGGTCGCCGATGGCGTAGACGTTGCGCATGCTGGTCTGGCAGCGGTTGTCGATCTTGATCGCCGAGCCGTTCATGTCGAGGTTCAGCGCTTCGAGGTTCCAGCCTTGGGTGTTCGGCTTGCGACCCACGGCGACCAGCACCTGATCGGTTTCTAGGTTGAGGGTGTCGCCATTCGGATCGCTGACTTGCAAGGTATTGTTAGATGAATCAAAGCCTTGAACGCTGTGCTTCAAGTAAAGCTTTACGCCAAGCTTCTTCAGTTCTTCGTGCACAGGCTGAGTCAGTTCGCCGTCATAGGCCGGGAGAATCCGTTCCTGCGCCTCGACCACGCTGACCTCGGCGTCGAGCTTGCGGTAGGCGATGCCCAGCTCCAGACCGATGTAACCACCGCCCACCACCACCAGCCGTTCGGGCACGGCAGTCGGTGCCAAGGCTTCGGTGGAGGAAATGATCGGCCCGCCAATCGGCAGCATCGGCAGGTTGACGCTTTGCGAGCCGGTGGCCAGCACCAGATGCTCGCACTGAATGCGGGTGTCGCCGACATCCACGGTCTTGCCGTCGACGACCTTGGCCCAGCCTTGAATGACCTGGACCTTGTGCTTCTTCAGCAGGGCGGCGACGCCAGTGGTCAGGCGATCGACAATGCCGTCCTTCCATTCGACGCTTTTGCCGATATCCAGGCTCGGCGCGGCAACACGGATGCCCAGCGCCGATTGCTGACTGTGCTGGCGGGTTTGCTGAAATTGCTCGGCAACATGAATCAGGGCCTTGGACGGGATGCAGCCGATGTTGAGGCAGGTGCCACCCAGGGATTGGCCTTCGACCAGAATGGTCGGAATGCCCAATTGGCCAGCGCGGATTGCCGTGACATAGCCGCCGGGGCCGCCGCCGATAATCAGCAGCGTGGTGTGCAGAATCTGTGGCATGCCTTACTCCAGGAACAGCGTGGCGGGTTGTTCGAGCAAGCCACGGATGGCCTGGATGAAGAGCGCCGCGTCCATGCCGTCGACCACCCGGTGATCGAAGGAGCTGGAGAGGTTCATCATCTTGCGGATCACCACTTGGCCTTTGACCACCATGGGCCGTTCGACGATTTTGTTCACGCCGACGATGGCCACTTCCGGCAGGTTCAGCACCGGGGTGCTGACGATCCCGCCGAGTGCGCCGAGGCTGGTCAAGGTGATCGACGAGCCGGACAGTTCATCGCGGCTGGCCTTTCCGTTGCGCGCGGCGTTGGCCAGGCGCGAAATTTCCGCAGCGTTGTCCCACAGGCTGCGGGCTTCGGCATGGCGCACTACCGGCACCATCAAGCCAATGTCGGCTTGCGTGGCGACGCCCACGTGCACCGCGCCGAGGCGGGTGATGATCTGAGCTTCGTCGTCATAGCGCGCGTTGATCTGCGGAAACTCACGCAGCGCCACAACCATTGCCCGCACCAGAAACGGCAGCAAGGTCAGCTTGCCGCGGGTGGCGCCGTGTTTTTCGTTGAGGTGCGCGCGCAGCTCTTCCACCGCCGTTACGTCGATTTCCTCGACATAACTGAAGTGTGCGGCGCGTTGGGTGGCGTCCTGCATGCGTTGGGCGATCTTGCGGCGCATGCCGATCACCGGGATTTGCTCTTCATCATGGCGTTCGGCGTAAGCCGCAGAAGCACCGGATGCGTTGGATTGGCCTTGCGCCAGGTACGCATCAAGGTCTTCGTGCAACACTCGGCCAGCAGGGCCGGTACCGCGCACCAGACGCAACTGAATGCCAAGATCCAGCGCATGTTTACGCACGGCCGGTGAGGCCAGCGGGCGCTCATTGGCCTCGCGGGCGACGATCGGGCCGGGGGCCACGGTAGCCGGACGGGCAGCGGCGACAGGCTTGCTTTCGACCACGGTTTCGACTTTTTTCGGCTCGGCGACCGGCGGTTCTTTGGCCGCCGCTGGCGCGGGTTGCGCGGATTCTTTCAGGTTGCCCGCGCCTTCCACTTCAATGCTGATCAGCACACTGCCGACCGCCATCACCTCGCCGGGCTCGCCGCCCAGGGAAATGACCTTGCCATGCACCGGCGACGGAATGTCCACCATTGCTTTGTCAGTCATCACGTCGGCCAGTACCTGGTCTTCCACCACCAGGTCGCCGACCTTGACGTGCCACACCGACAGTTCCACTTCAGCGATGCCCTCGCCAATGTCCGGCATCTTGATTACGTGCGTGCCCATTCAGACCTCCATGACCCGATGCAAAGCCGCGCCCACTCGGGACGGGCCAGGGAAATACGCCCATTCCTGCGCGTGCGGGTAGGGGGTGTCCCAACCGGTGACGCGCTCGATCGGCGCTTCCAGGTAGTGGAAGCAGTGCTCTTGCACCAGCGCCGCCAGTTCGGCGCCGAAGCCGCAAGTGCGTGTGGCTTCGTGGACGATGACGCAACGCCCGGTTTTCTTCACCGAGTTGACGATGGTTTCCAGGTCCAGAGGCCACAGGCTGCGCAGGTCGATGACTTCGGCGTCGACACCACTTTCTTCGGCGGCCACTTGCGAGACGTAAACCGTGGTGCCGTAGGTGAGGATGGTCACGTCTTTGCCCGGACGCGCGATGGCGGCGACGTCCAGCGGCACCGTGTAGTAGCCGTCGGGCACTTGCGCGGCGGGATGTTTCGACCACGGCGTTACCGGGCGGTCGTGGTGGCCGTCGAACGGGCCGTTGTACAGGCGCTTGGGCTCGAGGAAGATCACCGGGTCATCGTTCTCGATGGAGGCGATCAGCAGACCTTTGGCGTCGTAAGGATTAGACGGCATTACCGTGCGCAGGCCGCAGACCTGAGTGAACATCGCTTCGATGCTCTGGCTGTGGGTCTGGCCACCGTAGATGCCGCCGCCGCAAGGCATGCGCAGGGTCATCGGCGCGGTGAATTCGCCGGCCGAGCGATAGCGCAAGCGCGCCGCCTCCGAAATGATCTGGTCCGACGCCGGGTACACGTAGTCGGCGAACTGAATCTCCGCCACCGGGCGCAAGCCATAAGCGCCCATGCCGACGGCCACGCCGACGATGCCGCTTTCGGAGATCGGCGCGTCAAACACCCGCGAGGTGCCGTACTTGGTCTGCAGGCCTTCGGTGCAACGGAACACGCCGCCGAAATAACCGACATCCTGGCCGAACACCACCACGTTATCGTCACGTTCAAGCATCACGTCCATGGCCGAGCGCAGGGCCTGGATCATGGTCATGGTGGTCGTGGTCATGGCGGTTTCCAACTCGATATGGTTGTTGTGATCGTTCATCTCAGACCCCCAACTGCTGACGCTGGCGCTTCAAGTGCTCCGGCATCTCTTTATAGACGTCCTCGAACATGGTCGCGGCGCTTGGCGTCTGGCCCCCGGCGAGGGTGCCGTACTGCTCGGCTTCTTTCTGCGCGGCGATCACTTCGGCTTCCAGTTCAGCGCTGACGGCGGCGTGTTCCTCGTCGGACCACTGGCCGATTTTCACCAAGTGCTGCTTGAGGCGGGCAATCGGATCGCCCAGCGGGAAGTGGCTCCAGTCGTCGGCGGGACGATATTTGGACGGATCGTCAGAGGTGGAGTGCGGGCCGGCGCGGTAGGTGACCCATTCAATCATGGTCGGGCCCAAGTTGCGGCGGGCGCGTTCGGCGGCCCAGGCGGACGCGGCGTAGACCGCAACGAAATCGTTGCCATCGACCCGCAGCGAAGCGATGCCGCAGCCGACGCCGCGTCCGGCGAACGTGGTGGCTTCACCGCCAGCGATCGCCTGGAAGGTCGAGATCGCCCACTGGTTGTTGACCACGTTGAGGATCACCGGTGCGCGGTACACGTGGGCGAAGGTCAGGGCGGTGTGGAAGTCCGATTCAGCGGTGGCGCCGTCGCCGATCCAGGCCGAAGCGATTTTGGTGTCGCCCTTGATCGCCGAGGCCATGCCCCAGCCCACGCCCTGGACGAATTGCGTGGCGAGGTTGCCGGAAATAGTGAAGAAACCCGACTCTTTCACCGAGTACATGATCGGCAATTGCCGGCCCTTGAGCGGATCGCGCTCGTTGGACAGCAGTTGGCAGATCAGGTCCACCAACGGCACTTCGCGGGCCATCAAAATGCTTTGCTGACGGTAGGTGGGGAAACACATGTCGTCGATGTTCAGGGCCAGGGCCTGAGCGCTTCCAATGGCTTCTTCGCCAAGGCTCTGCATGTAGAACGACATTTTTTTCTGACGCTGGGCGACCACCATGCGGTTGTCGAAAATTCGCGTCTTGAGCATGGCGCGCATGCCCTTGCGCAGAATCTCCGAAGGCACGCCTTCACCCCACGGGCCCAAGGCGTTGCCTTGATCATCGAGCACGCGAATCAGACCTTTGGCCAGGTCGGCGGTGTCGGCGGGTTCAACGTCAATAGGGGGCTTACGCACGGTACCGGCGTCGGTCAGGCGCAGGTAAGAGAAGTCGGTTTTGCAGCCGGGACGGCCTGAGGGTTCAGGCACGTGCAGGCGTAGCGGTTCATACGCTGGATTCATGGCTTTCTACGCTCGATCTTGTGAATTTCTTGTAGTGAGCTGACGGTCATTCCCCTGTGAGGGAAATCTTGTCCTACAAACATCATAGGCCGGGCGCAGGAGAATATTTCTCTGTCTTTCGTTGCGTCGGGGGTGATTTGGGGATAGAAATTCTTCACAACCATAAAAAACAGGCGTTTTTATCTCATGCGCAAACTTGATCGCACCGATATCGGCATTCTCAACAGTCTCCAGGAGAACGCTCGAATCACCAACGCCGACCTCGCACGCTCGGTCAACCTGTCACCGACGCCGTGCTTCAACAGGGTCAAGGCCATGGAAGAATTGGGGTTGATCCGCGAACAGGTGACCTTGCTCGACGCCGACTTGCTGGGGCTGCACGTCAACGTGTTCATCCATGTCAGCCTGGAAAAACAGGTGGAAGAGGCGTTGGCGCATTTCGAGGCGGCCATTGCTGACCGGCCGGAAGTGATGGAGTGCTATCTGATGGCGGGGGATCCGGACTATCTGATCCGGGTGCTGGTGCCGACGATCCAGTCGCTGGAGCGGTTCATGATGGATTTCCTGACCAAGGTCCCAGGAGTGGCCAATATCCGTTCGAGCTTCGCGCTCAAGCAGGTGCGTTACAAAACTGCACTTCCGCTGCCGGCGAATGGTCTCACGCTGGGTGGTTGACGGTTGACGGTTGACGGTTGACGGTTGACGGTTGACGGTTGGCTGTTGAGCTAGATATGAATTTTGTCGTTACCGCAATGGCAGCTTCGGGTTTAGCTAGGACGGCAAGTCGGCAGTTCGTAAATCGATAGGTAATGACCCAGACTGTGGCCGCCTGACGTGAAAGATCTCGACACACTGCTTTTCTGTGGGAGGGAGCTTGCTGGCGATAGTGCCAGATCAGCCCGCTTGAATATGAATAGACCTGCAAATTGCTAGGTCACAGCGAACTCACGGTGAAAGTGCGCTTGCCCGCGACACCGCCACTCCATCTAACAACGAAATATCTGCGTCCTCTAGCGTCACAAATGCTGCTTCATCACCTCCCCCACAAAAAAAGGGCGCCGAAAAAATGCGCCCATTTATGACTTAGCTGGAAACCTGATCTCTTAATCGCCCGCCAAAATCGCATTAATACATCACATATGCCCGCAACCGGTGACATCTTAAATGCCAATTGCTAGGGAGAATCGAAATTTCGCGTGATGCCCAGCAGCAGACCCCTATGACGATTTTATGAGCTCTTAACGGAGCTTTTGCTCATCGGATTCGTAGGCAATATTCGGATAATAGGTTCTGTATCTGATTCCTGATAGATGTTCGCCAGGCAAGTTTTTAATTATATTGTATTTGGTGATTAGCTTTGTAGAGTGAGGCATTTTTTTGTCCGGGGCTTCTGGAGTGAATTCCCACTTCATTCCCAAGCATGAAATGCTATTTATCAAAATTAGCGCTTGCTCATAAGTGGAAAGCTGAGCCCGGTACATTTTTCCATATTCGTACTTTTCTTTGTCTGTGATGTCCGGATGGTTGTTTAGATACTTGAAACTTTGATAAAGATGTCGAAAGTAATGACCTAATCTAAACTGGTGTCCGCGATAATATTTTTCGTATTTGTGTTCCATCTTGAAGTCTTTCGCTAGCTGCAAATCTGTAATCATGGACTCCGGCTTTTTCTTTGCTTTATATAATGCTTGGGTTGTTTCGTGAAGATCTTTTGGTGGTAGGTTTAATAGCTTGGTCCAGTTATCGAATCGATCGTTATCCGACCTTTCAGGTTTAAGTTTTAAGAAGTGTAAAAGCCTAGAAAAATACTCTGATTTATATCGAGTTTTGATGTTGTTCTTTATTATTTGCTCACCTTCTGCGCTTAGACCAAAGAAGACAGTCATGTACGCTAGATCGATGGCGGCCATTTCTATGATGTTTATTTTCGGATTGATTGGTTTTACGATTGACAATAATTTTTTTTCATATGTTTTTGTAAAATAGTCTTTGGTGTTTTCAGAGTTAGAAAATCTTCTGATTTCTTTGTAGCATTCTTCGAATTCTTGAAATATCTCCCGGAGGACTTGTCTGTTTTCGTATGTTGCACTTCTGTGCTTGTTGCTCTTATCATATTTAAGTTCGCTGACGTTGCTTCGGTATAATCTGATCATTTCAAAGAAAGAGGATTCGAATCCGGATCTTTTATTTTCTTTTGTTTGCTCTCGGAAGTTAAGGAAAATTAAAAGTGTGCCAGATAGGGCGAAGAAGGTTCCAACTACGCCGCCGACAAAATCTCCGAATTGCCCTGAGACGGTGTAGTTTGTTGCTACGTCGTTAGAAATCACATATCCCTCTATCCGAGCTTTATTGAGAAAATACCCCAAGACGGCAATGCCAATAATAAGAAGTGCAATTGCTGAGGTTTGAATTGTTCTCATATGGCTTCGTCCATGGAAGATTGTTGGTGGATCATAAGGCTCTTGCACTTTGAGGATTTTATTTTAATGGGGCGTTTTAAATTTTGAGGAGGTTCATAGTCTTCGAGAAGATCGATTTTGTCCATTGTGAAGGAGGACCTAAGGAGAAAACAATGGTGTGATTTATTCGATTTCGTGGCGGTCTGACTCTATTACCCCGATATCGTACACTTCCCCAACAGCGCCACCCGCCGCCCCGAGACCCTGCATGCAGACCGACCGCCCTTTGTGGCAAACCTACCTCCTGTTCCTCGCGCCTATGGTTTTGTCGAATTTCCTGCAATCCATGTCCGGCACGGTCAATAGCATCTACATCGGGCAGATGCTCGGCACCCAAGCCCTGGCGGCGGTGTCGGGCATGTTTCCGGTGGTGTTTTTTTTCGTCGCGCTGGTGATTGGCCTGGGCGCGGGGGCCGGGGTGTTGATCGGGCAGGCGTGGGGCGCGCGGGAGACGCAGGTGGTCAAGTCGATCGCCGCGTCGACCATCCTGCTGGGGATTTTGATTGGCCTGGTGGCGGCGGTGTTGGGCAGTGTATTTGCGCGGTCGGCGCTGGTGGTATTGGGCACCCCGGCGGATGTGCTGGACGACGCGGTGGCTTATGCGCAGGTGATGATGGGGATCATGCCGCTGCTGTTGGTGTTCGTGCTGATCACCCAATTGCTGCGCGGGGTGAGCGATACGTTGTCGCCACTGTTGGCGTTGTTGGTGTCGACGGTGGTCGGGCTGGCGCTGACGCCGGCGTTTATCCGCGGTTGGTTCGGGTTGCCGCAGTTGGGCATCCAGAGTGCCGCGTATGCAGCGCTGGCGGGTAACGTGGCGGCGATGGCGTGGCTGGCGTGGCGGATGCTGCGCACCGGCCATCCAATGGCGCCGGACCGGGCGTTTTTCGCGGCGCTGCGGCTGGATCGGGTGATTCTCGGCAAGGTGTTGCGCATCGGTTTGCCCACCGGGGTGCAGATGGTGGTGATCTCGCTGTCGGAGCTGGTGATCCTGGCGTTGGTCAATCAGCATGGCTCGCAGGCCACGGCGGCCTATGGCGCAGTGACGCAAATCGTCAATTACGTGCAGTTCCCGGCGTTGTCGATCGCGATCGCCGCGTCGATCCTCGGCGCCCAGGCCATTGGCGCAGGCCAATTACAGCGCATCGGCTTGATCCTGCGCACCGGCTTGTTGATCAACCTGTGGCTGACCGGAGGCTTGATCCTGTTGGGGTATCTGCTGTCGCACTGGCTGCTCGGCTTGTTCATCACCGATGCAGCGACCTTGGCCACCGCCGAGCATCTGCTGCACATCATGCTCTGGAGCATGCTGGTGTTCGGCTTCCAGGCCGCCATTGGCGGGATAATGCGCGCCAGCGGCACCGTGCTGATACCGGTGGCGATTTCTATCTTCTCGATCATCTGCGTCGAATTGCCCGTGGCCTATTGGCTCGACGGGCGCTTCGGCCTGCAAGGGGTATGGATGGCCTTCCCCGCGGCGTACCTGAGCATGCTGGTGCTGCAAACTGCGTACTACAAACTGGTTTGGCGGCACCAGAAAATCGAGCGTTTGGTGTAGGAGATCCGTTGGTTGGCGGATGGCGCAGACCTGTGGCGAAGGCGCTTGCTCCCGCTGGGTCGCGCAGCGGCCCCCAATGGTTAGCGACTGCTGCGCAGCCGAGCGGGAGCAAGCGCCTTCGCCACAGGGGATCGGGTTTCGAAAGATGAATCGAAGGCGTCGATTTTTCCTGCATTACGCTCGGACAATTCGCTCAATAGTTGCAGCGCCGCGGCATGCCTGGGCGGTCTAGGGTCAATGGACATCTTGTTTCAGGAAGCCATGGAATGCCGATACGCCCTAACTCACATCGCCTTCGTCACGGTCGTTTTTCAGAGCCGGGCAGGGCCTATATGGTCACCACCGTGGTGCATCAGCGAATGCCTTTATTCCAGGACTGGCGACTCGGACGGTTGCTGGTCGCGGAGTTAAAGCGAGTCCACGATGAGGGCCAGGTTGACTCCCTAGCATTTGTGGTCATGCCTAATCACATGCATTGGCTGGTGCAACTGAGAAATCAGGATCTGGCGCCGGTCATGCAGACTATTAAGTCTCGCAGCACATTAAGCATCAACCGCGCAATCGATCGCTCAGGCGCGTTTTGGCAAAGTGGCTACCATGACCGAGCCATACGCGACGGCGAAGACCTGCGTCCTTTTGCTGACTACCTGTTAGCCAATCCATTACGCGCAGGCCTGGTCACTGACCTAGCCGACTATCCGCTGTGGGACGCTTCCTGGTTGTGAACCCAATGCATTTGAATCCCCACAAATCTGTGGCGAGGGAGC